>JACMLN010000088.1 GCA_014379585.1 Gloeobacterales cyanobacterium ES-bin-313
AGGTATACTGCCGCCGCCATTGCTGGCAAACCTGTTCAATGCCCGCTAGGGTAATCTGCAACACGCCACTCTGGATGGCCAACTCAGTCGAGAGCGAAAGAAACGGAGGTAATACTTCGGGCAAATCGACTTCTGGCAGGTTCGCTGTTGTATTTTTGAGGGCGCGAAGCTGGCTGCGGAATCCTGGCAAAATACATCCACCGACAAATTCGCCACGCTCGTCGATACTGCTGAGTGTGATTGCCGTTCCGAAATCGACAACTAAGGCAGGTAAACCGTAGGAATCTGCCGCCCCGATCAAGTTGAGGGCACGATCCACACCTAAAGTAAAATACTTGCCACTCAGAGGCACCTGCTCAAGGGTCAAGATCTGAGTGCGGCTGAGGCTCTGCCAGCGTAGAATCTGGTTCGGAACCACAGAGGCGATCACAATCTTTTCAGCGGGATAGGTCGCTTCTTCGTTCCAATAATCCAAAGGGTAGTCTGCAGTAAGTACCAGTTCGTTGTCCGAGAACCAGCCCCAGTGTTGTCTTGTATTGCCAATATTTACAGCCAACCACATGGTCTTTACCGCCTACATTGTTCCGCTTGCTTAGTATTTCCCTAATTAGCTCTTTTCTCCGCATCGCCATTGAGAAAATTGGGCACGCACCTTCGGATCGAGGCGATCTCCTAGGGTGCGTTGGGGCTGGGCACGGCGCTTTTTCAGGTTTTCGCGGATCTGCTGTTCTGTGTGTTTGACCTCTTCCCAAAGGCTATGGGCAGAAAGCCAGCCCGCTCCCTGAGCCAAAATCAACACCTGTTGGGCACGATCAGAAGTCGCAACCCGAACCCGCTCGTGGCCAGCGCGGAGCAACTGATAGCTGTATTTTTCGATAAACGTGTCGGCAGTCTGCTCATACTCTGTAAAACATACCTCTAAACTTTCGCCTTGGGCTTCCCAATGTAAAGGGGAGACGACCATCTGGGCATCGAACACAACGACAGTGCGGTAGCCTCGAAAAGCACTGTAATTGGTAAGCATCTCGATCAATTCAAGGCGCGCTGCTTCGAGACTATGCTGGTCACGGAGACGCACAAGGCGAGGCCAAGCCCCGACCATGTTGTAGCCATCCACCAACAAAATTGTTTGCATCGAAGCCCTGTTACAGCGCAACTCCCTTTAGTTTGTCACACTTCTTTATATTGATGAAAATTCTCCTATCAGATACCGAAGCTACCCGACAACTGGGAAAACAATTGGCTCAGGTTTGGCGACCACCGACTGTACTTCTCTTTGAGGGCAATCTCGGTGCGGGCAAAACCACCTGTGTCCAGGGCATTGCTGCAGCTTTGGGGATCACAGATCCAGTCACTTCGCCAACATTTACCTTGATCGAAGAATATGGCGACAAGTTAATCCATATGGATCTTTACCGACTTGCCCCTTTTGAGGTGGAAAAACTTGGCCTCGAAGAAATGTGGGAGCGCGGTGCATTGGTGGCCATCGAATGGTCGGAGCGCCTCAGTCTGCTCCCGGAAGATTACTTACGTATCACCTTCACCAACGCAGAACCTCGCCAAGCGGCATTTGTGGCCTTCGGGATTGCTGCTGAAGGCTATTTGCAACGACTAAAACCTCTGTTACTATAAGGATCGGTTCAGATGCGAGTGTAGTTTAGTGGTAAAACCTCAGTTTTCCAAACTGATGTTGCGAGTTCGATTCTCGCCACTCGCTTAAAAACTTCTCTTCCTGGGCAAATTGCAAAACCTAGGCTGGAAATCGCAGAAGACTAGATGGCGGCCTTCGAGACTTCCGGCAGCCTAGGGGCTTGTGCTATCTACTTTAGAGAACATTCTCTGGACACCTGAACAGCGCACCATGGATTTTCTGCGAGGGGATATCAATCGTTTCGCGGCGATTGTCCGCCGCCGAGATCTTGACCGCGAAGGCAAATTTCAAGAAGCGCTTCAACTTGCCAACACCTACTATGAACCAGGGAGCAAGTCAGTTCCCTAATCCGTCCTCTCTTCTACCTACCATCCCACGAGGAAACCTATGCGTCCGTCCACTGTCACAGCTTTACTGGCTGGATTGCTGCTCTGTTCGCCAGCAATGGCAAACCCGCAAGTGAAGCCAGAAGGCCAGCCCCAACGCTTGCCCATCGAAGCCCATGTCAAGTTCGGTGGACGCAGAATCGAACTAGAAGTAGCAAGCACCCCAATGCAACAACAAATCGGCCTCATGTTTCGAACCTCGATGCCCATCGATCACGGCATGGCTTTCTTGTTTGACCCACCGCGCCCAACCCGCTTTTGGATGCGCAACACCTTGATTCCCCTGGACATGCTGTTTGTCTCTCAAGGCAAGATCGCCTACATCGCCACCAATGTCCCACCCTGCAAAACGCCAGGTTGTCCGACCTATGGCCCAGCGGACTTCAACACTCTCACCGATACCGTGATCGAGTTGAATGCGGGTATGGCCCAAAAGTTACAAATTAAAACAGGAGATCCGGCAAAAGTCGAATTTCTCGGCACCACCCCTTCACCACCGAAGCCATAAAAAGGTACACTCAACCCAAGGAGAACTTTTCAGAGCGGGAAGACATGAAGGATGCCATCAGCGCAGTAATTGACAAGTACGATGCCCAGGGAAAATATCTGGACAGCACTGCAGTCGATCAGCTTAAAGCCTACTTTGCAACCGGAGAACTGCGCGTCCGTGCAGCCGGAGCCATCAGTGCAAATGCCCAAGGGATTATTAAAGAAGCGGCAGCCCGCGCCCTTCTTTATAGCAGCCTGACCAAAACGGGGGGCAACATGTACTACGCCCGCCGATTCGCTGCTTGCATTCGCGATATGGAATATTTCCTGCGCTATGCGACTTTCGCGATGGTAGCTGGAGACACAAGCCTTTTGGATGAATTTGTCCTCAGCGGCCTACGAGAAACCTATGTCTCCCTCGGTGTCCCCATCGACGCAACAGTCAAGGGCATCAATGCGCTGCGGGAAGTCGTAGCTCGCGTCGTCGGCCCTGAAGCATCGGGTGAAGCAAGCAAGTATTTTGACTACCTCGCCAAGGGATTGAGCTAGTTCAGCGTGGCAAACTCTTTAGGCATCGGCATTATTGGCACAGGCTTCGGTGTCAAAGTGCATGTTCCAGGGTTTGCTGCCCTCGCTGAATCCCAAAATCTGCAAGTATTAGCCCTGCTTGGTCGTTCCGCTGAGCGCACTGCTGAACTTGCCCAGCAAGCTGGCATTCCCAACGCCTGCACGAGTCTGAGTGAATTTCTGGCAGTACCGGGGCTTTCAGCCGTCAGTATTGCTTCTCCTCCTTTCCTGCACTACCAGCAAGCCCTCGCGGTTTTGCGCGCTGGCAAGCATCTTCTCCTCGAAAAACCAGTCACCCTCGAAGTTGCCCAAGCCCAAGACTTGCTCAAACAAGCGACCCGCCGCAACCTCATTCACTGTGTAGACTTCGAATTTCGGGCGATTCCCCACTGGCAGTATCTGAATGAATTGCTGATTGAAGGCGCTGTCGGATCCCTTTATATGGTCACTGTCGATTGGCTGGTGGAAGGACGCGCCGATCCAAGACGGCCATGGACTTGGTACGCGGAAGCGAGCAAAGGGGGCGGTGTGCTCGGCTCCCTCGGTTCCCATGTTTTTGACTACCTAGGTTGGTTATTTGGCCCTTTCACCCGCTTGAATGCCCGCCTCGATACTTTGATCCACTCCCGCCCTGATCCGGAAACGGGGGAATGGTTGACGGTGGACAGCGACGACAGTGCCCAGCTCTGGCTTGAACTGGCTGATGGCACTCCGGTCAATGTGCGTCTTTGCACTGCGGCTTGGCAGGGCTGTGGCCATCGCCTCTCTATCTACGGCGAACAGGGCAGTCTACACCTGACTAACGAAAATCAAAAAGATTACATTCACGGCTTCAAACTCTTTGGCGGCAAGCCTGGAGAAGTGCTCCGCGAAATGGCAGTTCCTGAACGTTTACAGTTTGACCGCACCTACCCAGACGGGCGACAAGCCCCCTTCATCGAAATTGCCCGCCGCTTTGTCGAAGGCATCCGCGAAGGCGAATCCCAAACCCCTTCTCTGCGCGAAGGCATCTATTCGCAACTGCTCATGGATCTTGCCCAAGAATCCCATCGCACCCAACAGTGGCTCGATGTACCAAGCACGGAGTTTCCAGACGTAGAGGACGATGAGGAATAAAAGTTTTTTCCGATCTCAACTGGCGCTTTTGGCCGCAACCAGCCGATAACGACTGTTCCAAAGTTTGAGCAACTCCCAACTAAAACAGTCTAGATGAACAAGGTTTCGGAAGTAGCAGTCTCTTTGATCTCTCAAACTTTGCGCATACGCCACCACATGCTAATTCCTGTGAAGGCTAAAGCCAATATCCCTAAAGTGTTTAAGAAAGGTAAGTAGGCCCAGGAGAAATATCCAGTCTCCCAGGCCCGGTTGTATCGCCCATTTCACACACCAACACGTTTAAGCCAAGGGTTCATTCTTAGATCGTCGTGCTTTACCTTTAAGCCATCGCCGCAAGAGAGCAGCGAACCGGAATTGAACCAGTATCCGACGATTACCGACCCAGAGCAGTTGATTTGATGTTCGACGATGAATACTGAAGCTGGAGCGAGAACTTCAATCTGGGGTGGCGACACAGCGCGCCTCTACCTGTTGGGCTACCCCGCCATAGCGAGGGCAGGACTCGAACCTGCTCTGAACGTGTGTTCCGTTTAGAAGGAGTCTGAGTTTCAGCTTGTACTCCGCTCGTTATTGTAGCGCCATGCCCACGAAAAGCAAAAGCTGGAGGGCGCAAATGCTGCGCCACTACATACCCTTGGTGATGCAATGGGATTATGCGAACAAATACTCGAAAACTCGTGCCCCAATCCGTTGATCTTCCACTTCCAGGTTATTGGCTTCTTCGCGGGCAAACTTGACCGCTTGCTGTAATTTTTCGACCCGACTAAGCAGTTCATTGACGCGTTGTGCTGGCAACGCCCCCGAAAATTTCACGGTTCGCCAGTAGCCGACAGAAACGTCCTCATAGTAAACCTCGACTTGGGCAGGGTGCTTTTCAGTCGCTTCGGCTTTGACGTGGTTGCGGGGAATCTTCTTGGTGCGCACTGATTGGATAGGTTCTGTCGCCCAACAGTCCGCAGAAGCATCAAAATTCCAGGATTCTGAAGCATCGAGAACGGGCAACTTTTTGATAAAAGTGTGGAGATCGACGAGTTGCTTCTCGACAAACAGAAGATAAGTGGCCGGAACTTCGGCGAGTATTACCCGACCATCGACCACCACATCCGCTTTAGCGCGGCAGTTTGCCCAATCCTTGGTGGCAGTGACATCAAAAAGCTTGGTAAGCACTTCGCCAGTTTCACGAATAATCTGATCCGCCTTAACTTGAACGCGAGTCGATTCTGGGGGCAGTACTTCGCCTTCTTCGTCCTTCGGGCGATAGGTGCGCGCAATGCCTGCTAGCAAAGAAGGCTTTTGCAGTGCTTGATGGGCTTCGGTCAATTCTTGAAAAGAACGGCTTTTTACACCTTTTTCAACGGCAATGATTTGGTTGAGGCGAGTCATGATAAACAGAAAATACTACTGGTATCCCAGCATACACTTTTGCCTTAGGTAACTGCCAGGGTAAGTAGGTTAGCAGGCATATCGATCACTAGACGGTGTATTCGCAACCATGCCAAGCCGATCAATATTTCTGGCAAGTCTTCACTACCCAAAACGGTGATTTCAAATCTTTCATTATCGAACAGTACAATCCCTCGATAGATTTCGAAGTCAGCATATCCTCTAGCTGTTCGTACATTCTGTCTACCCAAGAATTGCCATTCAAGGCTTTGTGCATCTTGTTGATCTATCGCTAACCAGACTGTAAATCCAGTATCTAGCCACGCATCAACAGTGAAACTCTGACTATCAGTAGAAATAAGTTCAATTTCAAATTGGGGCTGACCTTGTGACCCAAACTTACCTCTTATAGGTAGTAGCAGGCACCTGTTTCATTCAGGCGAAACATGTGAAAGTTAGCATCAGGAAATATTTGCAGTGCATGTTTGGCACAGGCAAGGCCATCGATATCAAAGGAATAGTCTGTGCTATGGGGATGGACAGCAACAAACCAGTCGTCATGATCTTCGATCAGTTTGGGTCGTAATTTCTCGAAAATTGGATAACAAAGTACATAACTTTGTCTATTTGCCTCTGCCCTAGCAGTATTCTCCGCATTTGACCAGTTAACTTCTGGAAAGATACGGCCACGAATAGCAGCGCGGGAAGGATTTTGGGTCATTATCTTCACCTCAACAGCAACATCTTAGCATTCATCTTTACGATAGATTTTCACAAGCAAAGAGAGGGCTTGCCCTCTCTTTATTGATCTATTTGAAGCAACTACAAGATACAGATGCAGCTAAACCTCTTGGATCAGCTTTTCCCAACCCAGCGACTTTAAGGACGTGTTGCGATCAAGGGGCTTGCGCACCATCTTGAGGACATCGTGGGCATTGGTGAAACCGTGAATCATCGCAAAAGTAAATTCTACAGACCACTTGGTATTGATGCCACGGGCTTCGAGGGGATTGGCATGGGCCATGCCTGTGATCACTAAGTCGGGTTTAACTTCGTAGATGCGCTGGATCTGGTTGTAGTTGTCCGGTTTCTCGACGATGCGCACTGGGGTATGTCCCATCTGCTGACAAGTTTTGTCGAGGAGATCGAGTTCGCCCTGTTGGTAACGCTTATCCATGTACGGAATGCCGACCTCGTGGACGATCATGCCGCAGCGGATCAAAAAGCGTGCCATAGAGACTTCGAGCAAGT
Source organism: Gloeobacterales cyanobacterium ES-bin-313 (assembly GCA_014379585.1). Lineage (GTDB taxonomy): Bacteria > Cyanobacteriota > Cyanobacteriia > Gloeobacterales > Gloeobacteraceae > JACMLN01. Next base: position 6,844 of record JACMLN010000088.1, read on the forward strand.
TGTCGCCCATGAAGAACACAGATTTGCCTTTTAAGAAGTCCATATCTTCTTTGAGGGCATCCCAGATCTGTTGTTCGCGCTCTTCAAGTCCTTTGGGGACGACGCCAAGATCGCGACAGATGGCTTCGATCCAGGCACGGGTACCATCGGGGCCAATAGGGAATGGGGCAGTGATCAAGTTGCAACGCATCCGCCGTTGCAGAGCCGAGGCAGTGCGGCTCAAGAAGGGATTCACACCAGCGACATAGGTTACGCCTTCTTCGATCACGGGCAACTCAGCGTAGCGGGGGGCAGGCAGCCACCCAGAAACAGTGATGCCTTGACGCTTTAGTTCAAGGGTCAACTGATTGACGACGGGATCGGTGAGAGAACCAAAGAGAACGAGAGGCTTGTGATCGACAGTTTCGACGGGTGCTTCAGCAGGCTTTTTGCCACCTAACTGAAACAGACTGCGTAGAGCACTCTTCTTTTCTTCTTCGCTCTTTTGGGGCTGAGGCTTCGGACAGCGCGAAGCCATGGCCGCCAGCACGGTATCTTCGCCTTGGGTGAAGGCGTAGTCGAGGCCGTTTGCACGGGCGACAACGATGGGCACGCCGATCTCATCTTCAAGTTTGGGGGCAATGCCTTCGAGATCCATCTTGATGATCTCGGTGGTGCAGGTGCCGATCCAAACAAACACCGAAGGATTGCGATCTTTCTTGACCTGTAGACACAGACGGCGAAGTTCGTCGTAGGCGTTCAACTTGGCGTTGACATCGCCTTCTTCGAGTTCAGCCATGGCGTAGCGTGGCTCGGCAAAGATCATCACACCTAGTGCATTCTGCAAGAAATAGCCGCAGGTTTTGGTACCTATTACCAAAAAGAAACTATCTTCAATCTTCTGGTATAACCAGGCGACGCAGGAGATTGGGCAAAAGGTATGGTAATTACCCGTTTCGCACTCGAAAGTTGGGCTACTCAAAGTAGTAGATTCAGGAACCATTCGAAAGATCCTCCTGATAATTAAACAGTGACGGGAGTACGGCTGTAGAAGTCAGAAAGTAACTCGAAAAGGGCGCGGTCTGGCAACTCTTTGGGTATGCCCCCTTCCGGCCCAGCCAGTAGGTGGTCAGCGATGTTCAGATAGTACTGGCAGACAGGTTCTAGAGACGGATCGGTTTCGGCCATCTCGAAGATCGTCTTGCCTTTGACCCGCGAAATCCGAATATCTTCGATGAGTGGCAGAATCTCAAGTACAGGCATGGAGACGGTTTCGACATACTTGTCGATCAAGTCGCGCTTGTTGGTGCGGTTGCCCACCAGCCCAGCCAACTTGAGGGGATGGGTGCGGGATTTTTCGCGACAAGAAGCAGCGATCCGGTTGGCAGCAAAGAGGGCATCGAAACCGTTATCGGTAATGATCAAGCAGTAGTCAGCGTAGTTGAGCGGGGCAGCAAAACCGCCGCAGACCACGTCGCCCAAGACATCAAACAAAATGACATCGTGGTCTTCGAAGGCGCGCAGTTCTTTGAGCAATTTCATCGTTTCGCCGACGACATAGCCACCGCAGCCAGCACCAGCTGGCGGACCGCCAGCCTCTACACAGTGCACTCCACCGTACCCTTCATAGATCACATCTTGGGCGTAGACATCTTCGTAGTGGTAGTCTTTTTCTTCTAAAGTATCGATAATCGTCGGAATCAAAAAGCCCGTTAGGGTAAAAGTACTGTCATGCTTTGGGTCGCAACCGATCTGCAAAACCCGCTTGCCACGCTTGGCCAGAGCAACCGAAATGTTGCAACTGGTTGTCGATTTTCCAATCCCACCCTTGCCATAAACTGCTAGCTTCACGACGGTACTCCTTACCTACGAAACGATACGAATCGCTGGTGCTGTAATGGACATAAGAATCATCAGCAAATCATATCGTGCAATCAATTGACGGAAGCTGGCAATCTGTTAAAATTTCTAAGTCTTTCTACAGTTTTGTAACGAGGGGAGGAAGGTATTCCAGTGTCTAGTTCTGCAAATTCGTCGGATCGTCGCGGTCGTCGCCTCTTAAAAATGCTGCCTTTGCACCATGTGACCGACCCGGAAGACAAATCAGTCACAGCAGCCCGCCGCTTTATTGTTGAAAATGCCATCGTTCCCCCCGCACTGATCTCTGTGCAGCGTGGCCAGCAAGCTGCCGAACGTTTTTTCTGGTCCACCCGTGGCCTGTTCGGTGCCCGCTACGCCGAAGAGAATCATTTTCTTTTCCCTTCTTTGCAAGAATTGGCGCGCCAGTTGGATTCCAAGAAAGTTTCCTAAAACTGGAACTATGATGGGGCAATCACCCTGGGAAGCCGCACTATGTCCATGATCGAGACGCGCGCTGAGCGCATGGTCATCAACTTAGGTCCGCACCACCCCTCTATGCATGGGGTCTTGCGGCTGATCGTCACCCTCGATGGCGAAAATGTGATGGACTGCGTTCCGGTGCTGGGTTATCTGCATCGTTCCATGGAGAAGATCGCAGAGAATCGCTCAGTCATCCAGTATTTGCCCTATGTCACTCGCTGGGACTACTTGGCCACGATGTTCACTGAGGCGATCACCGTCAACGCCCCAGAACAGCTAGCCAACGTCAATGTACCGAGGCGTGCCCGCTACATCCGGGTCTTGATGCTCGAACTTTCCCGCATTGCCAGCCATTTGCTCTGGGTCGGCCCGTTCATGGCGGATTTGGGCGCTGCAACCCCTTTCTTCTATATCTTCCGGGAACGGGAGATGATCTACGACTTGTTTGAAGCCGCCACCGGAATGCGGATGATGCACAACTATTTCCGGGTCGGTGGTGTGGCCGTGGATCTGCCCTACGGTTGGGTGGATAAGTGCCGCGACTTCTGCAACTACTTCCCCGCCAAAATTGACGAGTACGAAAAACTGATCACCAATAACCCGATCTTCCGGAACCGGGTTGAAGGAATCGGGGTGCTCTCCAAAGAAGACGCGATCAACTGGGGTATGTCCGGGCCGATGCTGCGGGCTTCCGGGGTGAACTGGGATCTGCGCAAGGTCGATCACTACGAAGTCTACGACGAGTTGGACTGGGAAGTCGCTTGGGATACAGGCTGCGACACCATGGCGCGCTACGTGGTGCGCATGAAGGAAATGCGCGAGTCTGTGAAGATCATCAAGCAGGCTCTGGATCAACTGCCTGGTGGCCCCTACGAAAATCTAGAAGCCCGTCGCCTTGCAGAAGGACCAAAGTCAGAATGGAGCGCTTTCGACTATCAGTTCATCGGCAAGAAATCCTCGCCAACGTTTAAAATCCCCAAAGGTGAGCATTACGTCCGTGTCGAAGCCCCTAAGGGAGAACTTGGTATCTACGTGATTGGCGATGATAGCACTAGCCCATGGCGTTGGAAGATTCGTCCACCCGGCTTTATCAACCTCGCTGTGCTGCCTCAGATGGTGCAGGGGGCGAAGTTAGCGGACTTGATGGCCATTCTTGGCTCCATCGATATCATCATGGGCGAAGTGGATCGCTAGCCTTAGGAAGTATATATAGTGAAATGGCTGAGTTCTGTTCTGGGTGCTTTGCTCCTCTCTGCTCAGCCCACTTTGGCTGCCGAAAGACTGCTGTTTACCTACACGCCTCTACAGCGCAGCTTGAAAGTGTCTGATATCGAGCTATTTGCCAAAGAAGGCAAGATCACTGAGCAATTCGCAGCCTTCACAAATAGTCTTAAACCCGAACAACTTCAAGAGTTTCGGGATCTGTTGAATCAGCGCTTTAAAATTACCCCGACTGCTGCTTCCCAG
>JACMLN010000089.1 GCA_014379585.1 Gloeobacterales cyanobacterium ES-bin-313
GAGAAGGACGCCGATGCGGCGGCGGAGGTGAACGAGGACGCTGCCGTCGGCAATTGCGTGTCCGGAGTGATGGTGCTGAGCATCGTGTCCCAATCGTCCTCGCCCGGGCTGAAACTCCGTTCGCGATCGCCGAGACCGTCCATTCGGTCTCGGTTGGCCCACTCGTCGTCCTGCGCATGTTGGCCGGGCGTGCCGTCGTCGGACGTTCCGGCATCGGACCGGAGACAAGCGGTGCGAAGTAGTCGAGGTACGTAGCGTCTAGGTTGCCTGCTTCTCCCGCTGCCTGCGCGTCCCTCCGGGTTCCTACGCGCGCTACGGGACATTTCAAGTTGCGGAGGATATCCGACGGTCTCCAGCAAAGCTGCACCACTCTGGCTCGCCTGGGCAGCATATCTCGGGGAAGGCCATTCCGTCAGCGGCTCGAGCGGCTGGGGCATGCCGTGACGCGCGGGCGCGAAATTTGCAGTGTAGGGCGCGAGTGCCGAATCGGACCTAGAAGAAAACAGACTATCCCCCGGTTGCGAAAACGGATTATTGTCGCTCGCGCGACGTTCGAGACGGTGGGAAGGGTGCAGGGTGCCGATGGGAGGATCGCGCGAGTCGTGACGCAGAGGGTTGGAGTAATTGGTCGACTCGGGCACGGGAGGGAGTTGGACGCCGGCGTCCTCCCACGGGAAAAAGGATCGTTCGACATCGCCCGCCGCGATCGCTTGGTTCGCACGAGAGCCGACGACGCGCGAGGTTGCGCTGCGATGGTGATGGTTGTTGCGGCGAGAGGTCGGTTGCCAAGGATTTCCGTCGCGGCGGCGGATCGGGGAGCGGGAGGCGGCTGTCGCGTCCTTTTTTGGCGCGTCCCTCGAAGTTGTCTGGGTGGGTGAGGGTGCCCGCCAGACTCTGTGAGCAGTACACAATATGTCAGATCTTTTACTCGAATCCGTTGTTTTGACACATTTCAGATGCGCGCGCAACGCCGTTGTGGTTTTCGCGCCGACTATCTTTGCTTTGGGCGGAGATTCCGGCCTAAAGATAGGGCTTTCCCGAGGGGGGAGGGGCGTAGACTCACGGAAGACCCATTTCGTATACGCGACCACAACAAAAACCTTTCTCAGTCGTCAAAGTTGATAGCGCAAATCTGAAAAAGAGACGCAGATGCTGAAGGAAACGCGACAAATAGAAGATAGAAAGAACAAAAGAAACCAGCGAGATGTACCGGATTGCGCAACAACTCTCGGTTGCCCTACAACAGGTAGAGCTGTTTGCCGAAGCAGAGCGCTTAACACAAGTTGAAAAAGATAGGTCGATTCTGCGCGAGAATCTGCTCGCGGTGAATGCTGAGATTCGTCGCACCTTGGACATCGGGTCGATTAACAAAGCAGCAACACAAGGATTGCTGACGTTGCTAAATGCGGATCGCGTCGCCGTTTACAAATTCGATGAAACTTGGGGTGGTTCGTTCATTTCCGAATCGGTTGCTAGTGGTTGGCGGCCTTTAGTGGGAACAGAGCGAGCGACTGTCAATGATACCAACTTGCAAGAGACAAAAGGGGGACGCTACAAAAATTCGGAATCATCCATCGTCGATGATATCTACGAAACCGGCTTCTCCCCTTGCCACATCGAATTGCTAGAGCAATTCCAAGCACGAGCCTACATTATTGTTCCGGTCTTCAAAGAAGAGGAACTGTGGGGTCTTCTCGCCGCTTACCAGAACTCCCGCCCACGTACCTGGGAAGAGTTTGAAGTGGATATCCTTTACCAAATTGCCCAGCAGCTCTCGGTGGCTTTGCAACAGTCTGAATCTTTGCAGCAGTCCCAACTGCAATCTCAACAGTTGGCCGAAGCAGCGCGCCAGCAACAAGACGCGAAGGAGTTGATCCAACGCCGCGCCATGGAACTGCTGATCGAAGTAGACCCGGTTAGCCGAGGCGACTTGACGGTGCGTGCCCGCGTCACCGACGACGAACTTGGTACGGTTGCTGACTCCTACAACCAGACCATCGAAAGTCTCAGCAACATCGTTTTCCAGGTGCAAGGGGCGGCGACCCAGGTCACAGACATCTCTAATGACAGCGGAACATCCATTCAAAAGCTCTCCGATGAAGCGTTGCGCCAAGCAGAAGAGATCGGCAGCGCCCTAGACCAGATTCAAAAAATGGCGTTGTCTACCCAGGCTGTTTCCCTCTCTGCCCGTCAAGCAGAAGCAGAAGTGCAACAGGCGAACCGCACCGTCCAATCTGGGGATGCGGCCATGAACCGCACCGTCGAAGGAATCTTGATCATCCGGGATACCGTGGCAGCGACAGCCAAAAAGATCAAGCGCCTCAGTGAATCGAGCCAAAAGATCTCGAAGGTCGTCAACTTGATTTCCAACTTCGCGGCTCAAACCAACATGTTGGCGCTCAACGCCAGTATTGAAGCAGCCCGAGCAGGCGAACAAGGCCGAGGCTTCGCAGTCGTTGCAGACGAAGTGCGTTCTCTAGCGCGCCAATCTGCCACAGCGACGGCTGAAATCGAAAAGTTGGTGCAGGAAATTCAAATGGAAACCAGCGAAGTTTCGGCAGCGATGGAATCAGGCACCGAGCAGGTCGTCAAGGGAACTCAACTAGTCAACGAAACTCGCCAAAGTCTCAACGAGATCGCAGCGGTAGCTGACCGGATCAAAGGCATGGTCGAATCCATCGCTCAAGCTTCGAATGTGCAAACCACCGAAGCGGAAGCGGCCAGTCAGATCATCGAACGGGTCGCAGGGATGGCCAACCAAAACTCCGAAGATGCGCTGCAAACCCTCAAGTCCTTCCAGAAACTTCTGGAAACAGCACAAACACTCCAGACCAGTGTGGGTCAGTTCAAAGTCGAATAAGGCGGAACGATGGCAATCAGTCCTAGTATCCGGGAGAAGGCTTGTCAGTTCTTCATCCAGGAAGCTCCTGAACTGTTGCAGACCATTGAGCAAGAATTGCTCACCCTTGGTCAGCAGCGCACCCCCCAAAAAGTCCATAATCTGATGCGGGCTGCCCACTCAATTAAGGGCGGCGCAGCCAATGTCGGCTTACAGACGATTTGTGATATTGCCCACCGCCTCGAAGATTCCTTCCGGGCGCTCCACAACCAAGAAATCGTCATCGACGGCGAAATGGAGGATCTCCTCCTCCAAGGCTACGATTGCCTGCGCATTCCGCTGATGGATGTCGTGACCCGTGGCAAATTCAACAAGACCGCCGCCATGCGGGCAGCAGAGCCTGTGCTTGAGCGTCTTGAAGCGCGGATCAGCGGTTTTGGCCCCGTAGAACTGCCAACTGCGGCGGAACTCGGTGTCGATATGACCCGATCGATCTTTGAAGTGGATATCGCACAGGGACTGACTCGGATGCGAGCCATTGTCGCTGATCGCAGCCATCCTGAACTAGCAGGCGAAGTTCGCGCCCAAGCGGAAGTCTTCGTTGGTCTCGCGGATCTTCTGGAATTGCCTGGATTTGGAGAAATTGCTAGCCTTACCCTTCAAGCCCTCGATCGGCATCCTCGTCAGGCGTACATGATCGCCCAAGTTGCCCTCGAAGACTTGGATCGTGCCTTTGACGCTGTCATGGCAGGAGATCGTACCCGTGGGGGTGAGCCTTCTCGAGAATTAATGCTTTGCGCAGATCTGATTCCACCGCAAGCAATAACGATTGCACCGGTCGTTCCCGCTGCACCAGAACCAACTCCTGTCATTGCTGAGGAATTGGCAGCCACAGTTGTAGAAGCTATTGCGGTTTCAGAACCAATTGCCCTTGTCGCTGAAGAACCACCAGCACCACAGGCAATTGTAGAAGAGCCATCGATTGCAGAACCAGTTTCTGAAATTATTGAAGATGCTCTGAGTGCGGAGCTAATTTCTCAAGCTACCGAAAATATTCCGATTGCAGAGCTGGTTGCTGAAACCACCGAACATGCTTCGATTGCGGAGCTAGTTTCTGATGAAGCTGACAGCGCTTCGGCGGTGGAAGCCGTTCTAGAAGTGATCAAGCAAGGTCCAGCCGCAACTATCGAATACGTTCTACCTACAAGGAAAATTAGCGTAGTCACCGAAGGACTCTTTATAGCTCCTGTCGAGAAGATTTCAGTAGAAGAGCTAGTCTCTGAGATTTCCGAAGAGATTCCGACTGCAGAGATATCTCCTGTCATTCCTACGGCATCTTCTGCCAATGAAGTAGTTGCAGAAGTTATCAATGAATTCTCAATCATTGAGCCAATTGCTTCGGCTTCTGAAGAATCTCCGGTTCCTGAAGAAGCGATTTTCATTGCTGAAACCACTTCGATTGCAGAGCCAATAGCGATCATCGCTGAAGAGCCTCTAGCTCTAGAGCCAATCGCTGAAACAATCGAAGAGCTTCCAGTCGTTGAACCTAGCGCTGTAGTCCTCGAAGTAATTCCAGTCGAAGAGCTTATCGCTGTAGTCCTCGAAGTAATTCCAGTCGAAGAGCTTATCGCTGTAGTCTCCGAAGAGATTCAGGTTGTCGAGCCAATTTCTACACTCGTTGAAGAGATTCAGCCTGTTGAGCCAATTTCTACACTTGCTGAAGAGATCCAGTCTGTTGAGTCAGTTGCTGAGATTGCTGAAGAGATTCAGACTGTTGAGCCAATTACTGAAGTTAGCCCAATTGCTGAAGTTAAGCCAGCCGAAATAGTTTCTTCCGTTGACGAAGACCTTGAAGAAATTCTCGGCTCCGAGCCAAACCCTGTGGTTGCCAATGAAGCTCCGGTAGCTAAACCAGTTTCAATTGCACCTGAAGTTGCGAAACTTCCAGAAACAGTACCAGTAATTATTGAAGAGACTCTAACTCTGGAACCGATTGTGGCACCAGCCAAAGTTGTGAAGCCTTCAGAACCAATTGCAGCACCGATTAACGTTGTGAAGCCACCAGAACCAGTCGCTCCAGTTAAACCTGTGAGTGCTGTCCGTCTTGAAACTCCGACTCCTGTTATTGCACCTGTGCCCCCTGCCCAACCACCAGCGACAATCAATGTCGTTTCTCAACCCCAAACCAAGCCCTTGCCTCCAGTACCTCAACCAGGAACGAAACTCGCGACCAATGCGCCAAAGGCGATAGAGTCACCTGTCCCTGTTCTAGATGCCCTTAAAGAGGAAGAGAGCGAAGAAGAACAAATGGGAACTGGAGAAGAATCTGGCGCTGCCCGTCCTTCCGTGCGGGTCGATCTTGACCGTCTAGAACGCCTCAATAACCAAGTCGGCGAACTCGCCATTGCCCAAAATGGTCAAGCCCTGCAAAACGAGCGCCTCCAGAGCACTGTGGAGCAGCTCATTGAACGGCTTGCCAAATTCAGAAAAGTCGGTGCAGAACTGCAGGGACTTTCAGATCAAATGCTCACGTCTCCCCAGGGAAATGCCCGTCAGGTGAGTGCTTTTGATGCCAGTTTCGATGCTCTTGAATTGGATCAGTACAGCCAGTTGAACCTGTTACTGCAGTCTGCTTCTGACGAAATGGCACTCATTGAGGAGTCAGCTGGCGACATTGCCATCTTTGCTGGACTTTCCAACCAGAGCCTTGAACGTCAACGGCGGATGCTCAAGAACCTTCGAGACGACTTGATGTGGGCACGGATGTTGCCCTTGAGCGAGATTCTCGATGGCTTCCCCCGCGCCCTGCGAGAATTGTCCCGGACTTATCGCAAACCTGTGGACTTGCGGATCGCAGGAGGCCATGTTCTCGTCGATAAAGCCGCCCTCGAAAAACTCCACGATCCCCTGTTGCACTTAGTGCGCAACGCCTTCGACCACGGCCTTGAACTGCCCTTCGAACGTCAAAGCAGCGGCAAACCAGAAGTAGGCCGCATCGAGATTCGTGCCTATCATCAAGGCGGACGCACCGTCATCGAAGTACGCGACGACGGTCGAGGTATTCACTACGATCACATTCGTCGCAAAGCCGTCGAGCGGGGTTGGCTCAGCAAGGAACAAGCCGAGGCAGCTTCCAAACCCCAATTGCTGGATCTTCTTTTTGAACCAGGCTTCTCGACTGCGGCTCAGACCACTGATCTGTCTGGACGCGGAGTTGGCTTAGACGTCGTCCGTTCCCAATTAACTGCCCTCAAAGGCACAATCACAATCACTTCCGAGCCTGGGCGCGGAACCACCTTCTCACTCTTCATCCCTCTCACCCTGACAGTTGCGAAGCTGATGATCTGTATTGCAGGGGGCACTGCCTACGCTCTACCGAGCGAGGGCATCGAAACGATTCTGGTCCCCAAAGCAGATCAAGTCAGCGAAAGCCGTGGCCAGCGTCTACTGCAATGGCGGCGGCGGTTGGTGCCGATGCGCAAACTCTCAGAACTATTGCCCTACAACCGTCCTGTGCCAGAACTTGAAGGCAGGGACGCCCTCGCTGCCATCCCGCTCCCCGCAGACTGGGCACGCCCCGTCTTGCTGTTGCGCCTGAAGTCCCAAGTGCTTGCCGTCGAAATCGATCAAGTCGTTACCGAACAAGAATTGGTGATTAAACCAATTGGCTCTGCCATTGCTGCTCCTGGATATATTTACGGCTGTACTATTCTTGGGGATGGTAGCGTCGTCCCCGTCATCGACGGTTCGGAACTCCTCGCCAGAGTCCTGAATACAGGCACAGGTGAGATGAAAGTCGCCGAAGTATCCGCCGCGACAACGCGCAAAGCGCTTCCCTCAGTCAGAAGTGTCACGCAGACCGTGCTGATCGTCGATGATTCCCAATCCATGCGCCAGACCTTAGAGTTGACCTTCGAAACAGCTGGTTATCGGGTCTTAGTTGCCCGCGATGGTCGTGAAGGCATCGAACAGATGCAGAAGCATCCAGAGATTTCCCTCACAATCTGCGATGTCGAGATGCCGAACATGAACGGCTTCGAACTCCTAGATCGCCGCCGCCAAGATCGCAGTATTGCGAGTATTCCGATCGTGATGCTCACTAGCCGTACTGGCGAGAAGCATCGCAAGATGGCGATGCATTTGGGCGCAACCGATTTCATCAGCAAACCCCAAGTCGAATCCGAACTCGTTGCCCTTGTGGCAAAGTACGGTACCACCGAAAAGTCCACCCAGACCGCTGCTACGTGAGATTGCCATGGAATACGACTTTTTTGAATTAGTCCCGACCGATCCCACACGGCGGATGATCACTTTTGGGTTTCGGGATATCCAGTTGGCACTCCCGATCGACACAGTCTCCAAAGTGATTCGTCATCCCCACGTCTTAAGCAGTGGTCTTGGCAGTGTCGGCATTGCCCATGTTGGCGAGGACGAAGTCACAGTTTTCGATCTCCACCAACGTCTCTTCGGCAAGCCGCTCGAAAATGCAGAATCGGGTTTCATGGTCTTAATCGAAACCCAAGATGGCGAATTGTTCGGAATCCCCGTCGCCGAGACACCAGGAATGGAAGACATTCCAGAGTCGGCCATACGTGCTCTGCCAGATTCCTACCGCCGACGCGACAGTTACGGACTAGCAAGCCACGTTGCCTTGATCCAAGAAGAAGGGACTGAACAGACAACAACGATCTTCCTTTTAGATGTCGCCCAACTTGAGGATCTTTTTGTCCCTCAAAAATTGCTGAACTAAAAACAGGTGCCGTTCGCCATCTCTCAACCGAAGCCAATTAAAGTTCACTCATTCCCCAACACCCAGCACCCAGCCTTTCACAGGAGCAGACAGAGAGCGGTAGGTAAAATTAGCTTTCTTGAGAGCCTCTTGTGTTTCTGGAGAGAGCCACCAGTAAGCTTTTGGCACGTTTTTGATAATGAGTTCAGCGTTGAGAGCAGGGGTTGCTGGATGCGGGGTATAAAATGCTTGAGCGATAAATTCAGAGACACGCTCCCCGTTATTTTCGTAGGCAATATAAACAGGTTTTCCGCCAACAAGAGCCGGAAGTTGTTGTTGATTAAAGGCTTTAATTTCTGGACTGTTGTTACCAAGCTCCGTTGTCCAACCTGCCAAGATTAAAGTCACCCAAGGTGCCCCCACTAAGCAGATAATCCAGAGGGCTTGCCAGGGCTGAAAAAGCCGTCGATTTCTAAAAGCCAAAAACAGCAATATCCATCCAACCCCTAAGGTAGCTGCAAGGGGCAAATATTCGCTAATGCCCATTACCCAGCTTGGAAAAAGAAACAACAAAACACTGGCAGTGAGCAACAATAGACCCAGGCTACCCAACAGAAAACTAGCCCAGGCCAGCGCTGGCCCTGTACGCCTCGCCTCACGCACAAGCATGGCATCAATCGCAATACCAGCCAGCAGCGCAATAAACGGGCAAAGTTGAATCGCGTAATAGGCTTCTTTCGTCGAGAAAAGTTGCAGCAATCCAAATAACACCAGCGGATAACTCACCAACAAAAAATGCTCACTGCGTCTTTCTTTCCAACAGACCCAGGCACCACCGAGGGCGAAAATAACCCAAGGGAAAGTATTTCCAGGAATATTCCACAGGTAATAGAACGGGCCAACGTCATGAAAAGCCTGTTTGCCAAGTTTCAAAAGCAGTCCAAAGAGTTGATCAAAAACCGTCTGACCATAGACTTGCGTCGCCGCCAAATACCAGATTCCAAACAGACCAAACCCAAGCCCCACCCCGAAATAGAGCCAAGGATTTTTCAGTAACTTATGTTCCCCATTTTTCACCAGCAGCCACGGTAAAACGCTTGTCACTGAGAGCAAAATCATGGTGCTTTTTGTTAATAACCCAAGCCCAATACTGATCCCCCAAAAGATCGCCCAAGGTTTTCGTTTCGGATCGGTTGCGAAGAGCAGACAACAAATGCCGAAAAGTTCAAAAGCAGTCAGGATCAAATCTTGAACTGCCTGCCGCCCATAGAGCATCCAGAGGTACATCGTCGGCAGGATCAAACCAGCGACTGTGGCTCTGCGTCCTACTTGCAACTGTGCTCCAATCAAGTAGGTCAGCACCACACAGCACACAGCCGCCAAAATACTCGGTAGACGCGCACTGCCTTCACTGATGCCAAACAGATGAAAACTGCTGGCGATCAACCACTGATTGAGGGGTGGTTTCTCAAACCAGGGTCCCCCCAAAAAAGTGCTACCCAGCCAGTGCCCACTTTCGAGCATTTCGCGGGCCATCTGCGCGTAGTAGCCTTCGTCGGTACCGATCAGACTCTGGGTACCGGGATGAACAAGCAGGACGGGCAGGGCATAAACGATCAGCAGTAAGCTGGTGAGTAAGTTCTGGGCGATTCCAGGACGACGGGACGAATAAGAACGCATGGCAAACGCAAATCACCACCGAATCATATCGTTGATCCCCAGTGCTACTGAGATCGTTGAACTCCTTGGTTTGCAAATCGTTGGACGCTCCCACGAATGCGACTACCCGAGCTACGTGAAATCTCTTCCGATCTGTACAGAACCGAAATTTGACCCCGAAGGTACCAGCATCGAGATTCACGAGCGGGTGAGCAAGATTTTGATGGCTGCCTTGAGCGTCTACCGGGTCAAACTCGACGTATTGGAAACCCTTAAACCGACCCATATCCTCACTCAAGCCCAGTGCGAAGTCTGTGCAGTCAGCCTCGGCGACGTGGAAACCGCAGTCGCCCAGTTGACTGGCAGCGCCCCCAAAGTAATTTCCCTGCAACCCAACTTGCTGGCCGATGTTTGGGACGATATTGCGCGAGTAGCGGCGGTGCTCGAAGTTCCAGCCGAATCAGCTTTGGAAAGTTTGCAATTACGTGTTGTGGCCTGCCGTGAAAAAGCATTGATGGCAACGAAGAAACCAACTGTGGCCTGCATCGAATGGATCGAGCCGTTAATGGCGGCAGGCAACTGGGTTCCAGAATTGGTCGCTTTGGCTGGAGGTGAAAATCTGTTTGGTGTTGTTGGTGAACATTCTCCTTGGCTCAAAGCCGAAGCCCTCTTCGCAGCAGACCCAGAGATCATTATCTTTATGCCCTGCGGCTTTGACATCGAACGCACCCGCAGCGAAGCCCTTGCCCAAGTCAAAAGTAGCGAATGGCAAGTATTGCAGGCCGTTCAAAACAAAAAAGTCTTCGTCGTCGATGGCAATCAATACTTCAATCGACCGGGGCCACGCCTCGTCGATTCCTTAGAGATCCTCGCTGAAATCTTCCATCCAGATCTTTTTTCAGCAAACTATGCAGGCTTCGGTTGGCAATCGTTAATTGATTAGCTCGAGAGGCGTAGTACTGTTTTGTCTTTAAATTGAGTGATTTAATCACAAGGTGTGTTTGGGCAAACCATGCTGTGTAATCTCCTAAGATCATGGAAATACCGATAACCTACGCATGATTGCTATTTTGGTGCCGTTCGCCATGTTTCTCCCAACTCACCAAAAACGCGCGCTTTGAGTCAGTATCCGTATGATTCGGAGTAAAGGCCACAACCAAAAGCGCTTCAGCACTCGAACTTGGTAGGATAGGAAAATCTGTTCTGGCGACTTCCTATGGCTCTCCTCGAAAATCACTTCGTCAAGTACGAAGGTTTAGGCAATGACTTTGTGATGATCGATAACCGCGATTCAGAGCAGCTTTGCTTTACTCCGGCTGAAGCCGTGGCCATCTGTGATCGGCGATTCGGCGTAGGAGCCGATGGCGTGATCTTTTTGTTGCCTTCCAAGACGGCAGACTTCGGAATGCGCTTGCTCAATTCGGATGGCTCAGAAGCAGAAATGTGTGGCAATGGAATTCGTTGTTTGGCGCAGTTCGCCTTAGAGTTGGGCATCGAAACACCCACAGGAGTTTTCAAAGTCGAAACCCAAGCAGGAGCAATGGCAGTGACGTTGCAGGACGCACTGTTCAGTGTTGATATGGGACCACCGTTTTTACTCGCAGGCGAAATCCCGACCACCCTCGCTCCCGCCGATCAAAAAGTGATCGATATGGCCATAGATGTCGCCGCACAAACCTGGCAGGTTACCTGTGTGAGCATGGGCAACCCCCACGCCGTTCTCTTCGTCCCCGATGTCGATGCCATCGATTTGCATCGCCTCGGCCCCATCTTCGAAAACCTCAGCGCCTTTCCCCAACGCACCAACACCCACTTTGTCCAGGTCATCGACCGCACCCATCTCAAAATGCGCATCTGGGAACGCGGTGCTGGCCCAACCCTCGCCTGCGGTACAGGAGCCTGCGCCGTCCTCGTCGCCGCTGTCCTAAACAATCTGTGCGAACCCTCGGCAACCGTCGAACTTCCGGGCGGCCCCCTCTCGATCACCTGGGAATCGACAACCAATCACCTACGGATGACCGGCCCAGCAAAGCGCGTCTTCGCTGGACAGCTATCGCTGAGTGTTGGTTGAGGCTCAATTTATCTCACCCACCAAAAATCAAAAATTCCCCAAAAAAAGCCCCCAGATTGCTCCAGGGGCTTTATTTAAACTAAAACGCCTTCAAACTAATCGTCTGGCGAGAGTTCCATTTCCCGTGGGCCACCCAGGTTCTCGTAGGTAGGACGGCTCGGTGTGCGTCGTCCGCCCACATCCGCCATCAAATCCACTTCCGCATCGCGGCTCGAACCATCGTGCTGCGTCTCGATCTTGTGAACCGAAACATCAAGACCCAGAGATTGCAACTCCCGAACCAGTACCTTGAAGGATTCAGGGATACCAGGCCGTGGAATCGCTTTGCCCTTGACGATTGCATTCAGCGCTTCGTTGCGCCCAGTCATATCGTCCGACTTCACCGTCAGCAACTCTTGGAGCGTGTAAGCAGCACCGAACGCTTCCAGTGCCCAAACTTCCATTTCTCCAAAGCGCTGACCGCCCTGCTGTGCCTTGCCGCCCAAAGGTTGTTGCGTAACCAAGGAGTAAGGCCCTGTAGACCGAGCGTGAATCTTGTCATCCACCAAGTGAACCAGCTTCATCATGTAGATCTGGCCAACTGTAACTGGACGGTCAAAAGGTTCACCCGTCCGTCCGTCGAAGACCTGAATCTTGCCGATGTGCTTGCCCTTGTCCGTGTAGACCCAATCGTCGCCAGTCACTTCACGGGCTTCCATCAGTTTGTCGCGAACCAGTTCGCGGGAAGCTTCCTTGCCGTACATTTCATCGAAAGGCGTGATTTTGAAGCGCACATTCAAACAGTCACCAGCCCAGCCCATCAGCGTCTCAAAGACTTGACCGACGTTCATCCGCGAAGGCACACCCAGAGGATTCAAAACGATATCCACCGGACGACCATCGGGCAGGTAAGGCATGTCTTCTTTCGGAGCGATCTTGGAAACGATCCCCTTGTTGCCGTGGCGACCCGCTACCTTATCTCCGACTTGAATCTTGCGCTTTTGGGCGACGTAAACCCGGACGACCATATTGGCCCCCGGTGGTAGTTCGTCCCCTTGTTCACGCGTAAACACCCGCACATCGACGACCCGGCCTTTTTCACCGTTAGGAACCCGTAAGGAGTTATCCCGAACATCCCGTGCCTTTTCACCGAAGATCGCCCGTAGCAGCTTCTCTTCAGGCGGTTGATCCGACTCACCCTTCGGTGTGACCTTGCCAACCAGAATATCCCCAGCTTCCGTCCAAGCACCGATGCGAACGATGCCCCGCTCGTCGAGATTCTTGAGGGAATCTTCGCCGACGTTCGGAATTTCGCGGGTAATTTCTTCTGGCCCCAGTTTTGTTTGACGGGCTTCAATCTCGAACTTCTCGATGTGGATCGACGTAAAGATGTCGTCGTACACAAGACGTTCCGAGATCAAGATCGCATCTTCGTAGTTGTAGCCTTCCCAGGGCATGAAGGCGACGAGGATATTCTGACCGAGTGCCAGTTCCCCACCTTCTGTTGCCGAACCGTCCGCCAGAATTTGCCCTTCTTTGACGTGATCGCCAGCATTGACGATTGGACGTTGGTTTAAGCAGGTGTCCTGGTTGGAGCGCTGGTACTTCTGAACCGGATAGGTGAATTCGTGTCCATCGTCGCTTCGCAACTTGATCACTTCGCCACTGACGTAGACGATTTCACCCGCTGCATCGGCAACGATCACCATCCCAGAGTCACGGGCCGCTTGCCCTTCAAGTCCGGTACCCACTAAGGGCCGCTCAGGATGCAACAGTGGCACCGCTTGGCGCTGCATGTTCGCACCCATCAGGGCACGGTTGGCATCGTCGTGTTCCAAGAAAGGAATCAACGAAGTCGCCACCGAAACGATCTGAATTGGCGAAACGGCAACGAAGTCCACTTCCGTCGGAACCGCAAGACCGAACTCTTGGCGGTAACGGATCGTCACGGGGCTAGCAAGAATATTGCCTTGCTCGTCCACCGCCACGTCACCAGCCGCAACCCGGAATTCATCTTCTTCGTCGGCGGTCAAGTGGCGAATTTCCCCAGTCAAACAGCCCTTATCCACAACCTTATAAGGGGTTTCGATGAAGCCGTAGGAGTTGACGCGGGCATGGGTCGCCAACGAACCGATCAGACCCGCGTTTGGACCTTCTGGGGTTTCAATCGGGCAGATCCGTCCGTAGTGGGAGGGGTGGATGTCCCGAACGGCAAAGCCTGCGCGTTCGCGGGTCAGACCACCGGGGCCAAGTGCTGAAAGACGGCGCTTGTGGGTGAGTTCTGCCAGGGGATTGGTTTGATCCATGAACTGCGAGAGTTGGCTTGATCCAAAGAACTCTTTGATCGCTGCAACGAGGGGCTTGGGGTTTACCAAAGAAGCGGGAGTGAGGGTTTCAGACTCGCTCACCGTCATCCGCTCGCGAATGATCCGCTCAAGGCGGTTCAAACCGACCCGGACTTGGTTTTGCAGCAGTTCACCCACAGAACGCACTCGGCGATTGCCCAAGTGGTCGATGTCGTCGGCAGTTCCCAGGTCAAATTCGAGGTTGATCAAGTAGTCAATCGAAGCCAGGATGTCCTGGGGGGTGAGTGTCCGGGTAGTATCCGGCACATTCAGGCGCAACTTTTTGTTGAGCTTGTAGCGACCGACGCGGCCCAAATCGTAGCGCTTGGGGTCAAAGAAGCGCGATTCGAGCAACTGCATACCACCAGACACCGTCGGTGGTTCACCGGGACGCAACTTGCGGTAAAGCTCTAGCAGAGCGTCTTCTTCGGTGTAGTTGCCTTCTTTTTCAACCGTCTTTTGAAAGTATTGGGGGTTGCGGAAAGCATCGAGAATTTCGTTGTCCGAAAGTCCCAGCGCCTTAAGCAGAACCACTGCCGAGAGTTTGCGGGTTTTGTCGATGCGTACCCAAACAAGATCGTTGGCGTCGGTTTCAAACTTCAGCCAGGCACCCCGGTTCGGAATCAACGACGCATTGAAGGTCTTGCGTCCGTTGGTGTCTAGCTCCTGTTTGTAGTAGACCCCAGGAGAACGCACGATCTGGTTGACGATGACCCGCTCGGCCCCGTTAATAATGAACGTTCCGCGATCTGTCATCAGCGGCAATTCGCCGATAAAGACCTGCTGTTCGCGGATTTCTCCGGTTTCTTTGTTCACTAAGCGCGTAGAAACGTACATCTGAACCGAATAGGTCGAGTCACGCCGCTTCGCTTCGTCAACAGAATATTTTGGCTCTTTGAGCTTGTATTCGGGAAGGAAATGCAATTCCATCTTCCCGGTGTAATCGGTGATCGGCGAAAAGCTCAACAACTCCTCAATAAGCCCTTCTTCAAGGAACCAACGGAAACTATCCCGCTGGATCTGCACTAGGTCAGGGAGCAAGTAATTCGGCGATGTCAACAAACTGCTCATGCGTACCTCAATAGCGGCTCAACCGGTCGCAGCACAACACAGACGCCGAGGGCGTCCGACTGGTTTCCTATCATACTGTGAATAGGGGACAAAGTGCCAACTTGTCCTTCAAGATAATTTGCGCACTTTTTCGGGCGCTCAGGCACCTTATTATAAGTCTGTCGGTGCAGCCTGGGAAAATGCGTATTCTTGTTGCTGAAGATGTTCCAGACAATCTCATTCTATTACAGAGCATTCTAGAGGCGAGTGGCCATCGAATTAGCGTTGCCTGTAATGGCGAAGAGGCGATTGCCCTTGCGACTGCGCAACTGCCGGATTTGATCTTAATGGATCTGTCGATGCCGATTATCGACGGCTGGGAAGCAACTCGGCAGATCAAAAGCCAATCGAGTACGAGTCATATCCCGATTCTTGCCTTGACCGCCCATGCGATGCCAGGGGATCGCGAACGGGCATTCAGTGTCGGTTGCAACGACTATTTAACCAAACCGATCGATCTTGAGCAGATCGATCGCGTTCTTGCTTTCTGGTCTGCCTTAGTACTTTCGTCGTCCCGGCTTTAAGAGGCTTTTGGCTTTGGTAGAAACAGTAACGGCTCACCGTTTTGTTGCAGTTGGAGTGGCAAAATTGGCATTGGTAGAGGTGGTGGCTCTGGGGCGACAACTTCTGGTTCCTCTGCATCGGCATCTGTAAAAAAGCGATAGCTTCCTGAACCCTGGTTGTGTAAAACCAAAGCGTTGTCCATACGAAAAACACGATAAACTGTCATCTCTTGCTTTGAAAAATAAGCGCAGAGTTTTTCTTGGCGCTCCCCGTAAGAACACATCAAGATTTCCTGAACTTCCGGCCTCTCGCAGCCCAACCAGAGTTTTTCTTGGGTAGAAGCATGGACTAATGCAAAGTCTTGTTCTAGGAAATAGTGTTCTTGTTCCTGCGCGAGCTGCCGCCAATCCCCAAGGGCAAGCTTATAAGTCAGTGGAAAATAGCAGATCGATTCTAGAAATTGCAGCTCATTATTTGTAAGCGCGAAGTGGCTGACATCCAGCAAAAGCAGGGCATTGCCGACCTCTTCCTCTTCTGCAACTGGCACTTCGACTGGCATCATCAAATCGAGAATGCGTCGAGAAAATTGCATATGTTCTTGGGTCGCAAAATATTTCGGTTGAAAGCAGACGGCCAAGATTTCTAGAATTTGGGTCAACCACAGATCGGCCTGAAAATGTGTTGGAAATTGCTGAGTAAAGCTAGAAATCGCTTTTTTGGCTAACTCCGGATCAGCAAAGGGAAGCCCCTGGGCATGGGGACGCAACAGATGCGGCTTCGTCTGATGAAATTTGTGCAACTGCTCGTAAAGGCATTCAGCAATCTGTCTGACTAAATCTTGTTCCACAGCCCTGACTTAATGTGCTACTTTCCTGATCTAGTAGTTTTCCCAAATAGATGCTGAATTGCTCAAATCCACCAACTATCTTTTGCGTCGGCAAGTCCTCGTTATTTATTATTCATGGAAGATAGTGATATTGTGGGACGGAGTAAATCGTTGACGCATTTCGGGAGTCATGAGCAACAATGGAGCAGAAAAACCCAAATCCAAGGCAGATGATCGCATCGATCATGTCTACATCTTGGCAGGTGAAGACTTAGAACTACTTATCAATATTACTGGAAGTTGGAGGGGCAGCCGATGAATGAGTACAGCTTGAGCAAATGAGTGACACAGACCTTAAACAGTACATCACCAATCACCGCCAGGATACAGAAGCCTTCCATGCTTATATGCAGAGGTTGGTGCAGAAGCCTGGCACTTGGCATCCATACGGTGACTACACTGCCCTAGAAAGCCTCATCCAAGAACAGCAACGGGACAACGAAGTGGGATAGTGGGCAAGTACCGGAAGCTAGCGCAACGTTGTACTACAAGAACAGATTCGATGTACGAGAGAGCCAACGCCATCTTATTCGTCGTCAAATCACACCAGGCTCCGCCCTAGGACAGCTCGCACAAGAATCCTAAAACTGAAAGTTTGTTTTAGGGTTGATTGACCAAACTTTTGGTGGTCTGGAAGCCTTGAAAGGCATATGGGCACGGCGAGGCTCGAACTTGCGACCTTTCGCTCCGGAGGCGAACGCTCTATCCACTGAGCTACGTGCCCAAAGGCTTTCCTATGCTAGCACCGTCCATGTGTCAATCGCAGCGCAAGGCAACGATCGGATCGACGCGGATGGCTCGGCGGGCGGGCAAGTAACTGGCTAATAGCGCGACGATCAGGAGAAGACCACCGACGAAGGCAAAGGTAAGGGGATCGGTGGTGCTGACCCCAAAGAGCAAGTTGGCGAGTACCTGGGTAAAGGCGAAAGCCAGTCCTAATCCCAAGAAGATGCCGACTGTTGCGAGCAGCAATCCTTGGCCAACGACAAGTTTGAGAATGTCGCCGGGCTGTGCACCAAGGGCAAGGCGGATCCCTAACTCTTGGGTGCGTTGGGTGACGGAATAGGCGATCACTCCATAGAGTCCAGTGGCCGTCAAAATTAGGGCAATCCCAGCAAAAACGGTTAACAGCAGCGTGTTGAATTGAGGCTGGGTCAAAGAATCTGTGAGGGTTTGGTCGAGGGTCTTGACTTCGTAGATCGGCAATTCGCTGTCTACAGCATGAATTTGTTTTTGAACTGCATCCAGCAGGGCGAGGGGTTCTAACTCTGTACGCAGAACAAGAACCATCGACTGATTGCTGAACTGCGCTTGAGGGACGTAGGTTTCCGGCTCAGGGGTTTCGCTGAGGGTCGTGTGGGTGATGGCATTGACGACCCCAACGATCTGCTTTGGCCCTTGGCCGCCGTAACCTAAGCTAATCCGCTTACCGAGGGGATCGGTATTCGGGAAAAATTTGCGGACAAAGGCCGTATTCACAATCGCGACAGCAGGGGATTGGGCCGTGTCGTGGTTGTTAAAGTCTCGACCTCTTTGCAAGTTAATACGCATGGTTTTGAAGTAGTCGAGACTGATTTCACGAAATTGGGTGTTGCGCTGTTGTTGTTTAGGAACAGGTTGTCCTTCGATTTCGAGGCTTGTCCCGGAATTGTCGCCGCTAAGGGGCAGGACTTGAATGGCAGCGGCGGAGCGCACTCCAGGGATCTGCCGGGTTTGCTCAAGCAACTGTTCATAAAATCTGGCTACTTGTTGGCGATCTGGATACTTCGCCCCCGGTAGGTCGATGCGCAGACTCAGAACATTGTGGGGATCGAAGCCAGGATTGACCTGTTGGAGGCGCAAAAAGCTCTGCACCAAGAGACCTGAACTGACGAGCAAGACAAACGACAGAGCAATTTCTGCCACCAGCAAGAAGCCACGCAGGCGCAGGCGCTGCAAGCTATCACTGCTACGGGTGCCTTGCTTTAAGAATTTCAACAAGTCGAGATTTGAGGCGTTGAGGGCAGGCAACAGGCCAAAGACAATGCCCGTCGCAACCGAGACAAAAATCGTGAACAGAAGCACCGAACCATCGAGGTCGATCGCCACTGAGCGCGGCAGTTTGGGACCAATGGCAACCAGTGCTTTGATGCCAAACCAGGCGAGGAGCAGACCCAACGCTCCTCCAGAGAGGGACAGCATGAGACTTTCCGTGAGCAATTGACGAATGATCCGTCCACGACTAGCCCCAAGGGCGAGCCGGATCGCCACTTCTTTTTCGCGGGCGAGGGAACGGGCAAGCAACAGGCTGGCGACATTCGCACAGGCAATCAGCAGCACACAGATAACAGCACCAAAGAGGATCAGTAAAGTCGATTGCACATCCCCAACCAGATATTCCAGTTGTAGTCGGAGTTTGATGGTGACACGGGCGTTGTAGTCAGGATACTGTTCTCGCAAACCACGGACGAGGCTATCCATCTGGATTTGGGCTTGCTGAAGGGTGATGTTCGGTTTGAGACGGGCAATCGCATCGTAGGCCGGATAGCCACGACTTTCTGTGATCGTGCCGTAGGAAGTCGGTTCTGCGTCCGAGGCGAGGCTAATCCAGGCATCGACTTTGTCCCCTCCCACAGGAAACTGAAATGCACTCCCCATCACCCCAACGACGGTATAGGGTTTTCCACTCAGCAGAATCTGCTCACCGACGATGGTGGTGCGGCCTGCAAAGCGACTTTGCCAGAGACTTTGGCTGAGAAGAACAGAACGGTTGCCACTGCGATTTTCTTCGGGACGAAAACTCCGGCCAATCTGTGGTTTGACCCCAAGCACCGCCAAGAGATCGGCGGAGGCAGTCGTCGTTGAAAGCCGAACCGGATCGCCTACGCCTGTGAGCACAACGTCGCTGCGCTGATAAACCGCCATCTGTTCAAACACGCGATTTTGGTTCTGGACATCGACAAAGTTCGGATAGGAAATATCGGAGATCTGATTTTCTGAAATGCCTTTAACGGCAACGAGGTTTTCTGATTGGGGAAAAGGTAAAGGGCGCAGCAGAACGGCGTTAACCACACTAAAAATCGCTGTATTTGCACCAATGCCAAGGGCAAGGACACTTAAAATCGTCGCTGTGAATCCAAGATTTTTGGACAATACACTCCAACCGTAGGCTAGATCCCGGCCCAGAATTTCGGCATGTTCAGCAGCAGCTGAGGCAATCAATTCGATCAAAGTACGGGGCAAAAGTCCCCACGCTGCCAGTAAACCCTTGCTCTGATAAACATCCTGGCAATTATCCGAAAACAGTTGGGTCATTTCTGCACCATAGTTTTCACGAAACTCAGTTGGATAAGCGAAAAGGAGCGCCCCATACAGGCGCTTCAGCGTATTCAGATTGTTGGCCATTAGCAGGTCTCTCCGCCCAAAAAACTTGTCGATCTCGCTGCTTCCACCAATTCAGCCAACCGTTGCGCCTCTGCTTGGGCCACCAGTCTCCCCAATCGCGTCAAGCGGTAGTAGCGACGCTGTTCACCACCTAGTTCGGGATCCACCCGTTCTCCCACTTCCTCAACCCAACCATTCGCCAACATCCGCTTGATCGAGGGATAAAGGGTGCCAGAACCAAGGCGCACTTTGCCTTGAGAGCGCTTCTCGACACTGCTCATAATTGCGTAGCCATGGCGCTCACCACTGCCGAGGGCAAGCAAAATATGAAACATCGCAGCGGTCAAGGGCAAAAAAGAATTGGGATCGACTTCCATCAGCTTCTGAACTCCGAACTACAAACAACATGTCGAGGCTCGACAAGTTGTAAGTCTACATTTAGAGCCTCGACACGTCAAGGGACACCAGCGCATAAATGTGTGACACCGCTTCGCCATCGGAACGAGTGGCTGAGGCAAAACCCAATGCGCTTCCCATCGCTCACCCACACCTCTCCCAATCCCCCTCCTATTCCGCATCACCACGCGGGGAAATTCAAAATTCAAAATTTTGAATTTTGAATTCTTAATTTTGAATTCAATGGTTTTCGCCATGAGCCTGGGACGCGCAGCGTCATACCTACCGTGCC
>JACMLN010000090.1 GCA_014379585.1 Gloeobacterales cyanobacterium ES-bin-313
GAGGTGGCGACGATCTTTTTAATGACGAGTTCTTCTAGACCCAATGCGGGCAAGAATTTCATCACCAATGGTTCGAGTTCGCGGGTCAAGTAGCGGTCGAGAACACTGCCAATGCCTTCGGCAATTTTGTCGATCCAACCGAGGGTTTTTTCGGAGGTGACGATGCGGTCAATCACTTCGGCAGCAGAACGGTTCCAGTCGATGGATTCGCCAAGACGTTGACTGAGGACAGGACCTTCGGTGGCCAAAAAGCCCTTGAGGCCAACAGCAAACTGTTGGCGCAGATCGTTGACGGTGGTGACGGATAGGTTTTGGAGGCTGAGACCTGTAAATGCGGTAGAGAGACGATCTCGGACACTGGCTTCGATCAGAAAACGGGCGAACAATTCGTTGGCTGCCTGGGGTTGCTCGATACAGAAACTCTTGAAACGGGTCAAAGGACTTTTGACACCGACCAAATTGGCTACCAGCCATAGACTGCCCTGGGAACGTTCGCGGGCTTCTTTGTCGAGGGTTTCAATCGTTTGCGTGGTGAGCAGGTTGACGAGGGCTTGGCGCAGACGGTCTGGGGTAAAAATGTTGCGTTCGACCCATTGAGCCAAACTGAGTGCCTGTTCATCGTTGACCCGTAGATCGAGAATGACTTGATCGAAGATCTGGTCGAAGAATTTTTCGGAGGCGTTGGACTTGCTTACACCGTCGATCAGCCGAGGGATGGATTCGCGGAAGACTTCTTCGAGAATGCTACCGAGGGCAACGGCAAGGCGGGCGCGGCGGCGGGGATCACTGTATTCGCCGAGCATATATAAAAGCGCGAAGCGCAGTCCTTCTTCAAGGCGATCTGCTGTGAGGAGGCGTTGGGCGATGCGGCGCACTTCATCGGGCGTGAGCAGCTTATCCGTAAGCATCTGGGCGACTTTGCGGGCGAAACGCTCCTGACCTTTCGGAAAGAGTCCTGGTGTCAGGGGGAGTTGCTTGCCAAACAAGTATCTCGGCTTGTAGGGTCGAAAAAGCATCTTGATGGCGAGGGTATCGGAAGTAAAGCCAATCAGAGCGCCGACGAGGGGCGGCAAGATGTAGCGCAAAAGTGTGAGATCCAAAGTCTCCCTTTCCTGCCCAAGGCAGGGCCACCGAGTTTTATGGGGATCGCTATTCTAACTTTTCTGCTGGAACCTCAGTGAGGACGCGTTTCAAGAAGTGACCTGTGTAGGACTCTGCAACTTCTGCCACCATTTCTGGGGTGCCCGTGGCAACGATCTGGCCACCTTTGCGTCCCCCTTCCGGGCCAAGGTCGATCACCCAGTCGCAGGTGCGCAGAATGTCGAGATTGTGTTCGATCACAACTACAGTGTTCCCCGTATCGACGAGTTTTTGGAGCACGTCCAGAAGTTTGTGAACATCGTAAAACGATAGACCCGTACTCGGTTCATCGAGGAGATACAAGGTCTTGCCCGTAGATCGCTTGGAAAGTTCGGTGGCCAGTTTCACCCGTTGGGCTTCTCCGCCGGACAAGGTTGGTGCTGGTTGACCGAGACGAATATAACCAAGGCCGACTTGCTGGAGTGTCACCAACTTATTGACGGCCTTCGGAATATTTTCGAAGAATTGACATGCTTCTTCGATGGTCATGTCCAAGATGTCGGCAATGGACTTGCCTTTGTACTTGACTTGCAGGGTTTCGCGGTTGTAGCGCTTGCCTTTGCAGACATCGCAAGGAACATACACGTCCGGCAAGAAATTCATCTCGATGACGTTCACACCTTCCCCTTTGCAGGCTTCGCAGCGCCCCCCTTTGACGTTGAAGGAGAAGCGCCCTGGTTGGTAGCCCCGCGCTTTCGATTCGACGGTCATCGAAAAGATTTCGCGGATGGCATCGAATGTCCCTGTATAAGTCACTGGGTTGGATCGGGGAGTGCGTCCGATGGGGGATTGGTCGATGACGATCACTTTGTCGATCTGGTCGATGCCCTCGACAGCACTGACTCCCGCTGGTCTTGGACTGGTGCGGCCAAAGTGGTGTTTGAGGTAAGGGTAAAGGATCTCATTGATTAATGTCGATTTGCCAGAACCGGACACCCCGGTAATACAAACAAAGCATCCCAAAGGAATGTCGACGGAAACATTGCTCAGATTGTTGCGGTTTGCACCTCGAATGGCCAAAGCTTTGCCGTTGCCGGGACGACGGACTTTCGGGGTTTCGATCCGGCGCTTACCGGAAAGATATTGCCCCGTGATCGATTCGGGGCTGGCCATGATCGCTTCGATGTTCCCTTGGGCAACGATTTGGCCACCGTGGACTCCAGCCCCCGGCCCAATATCGACGATGAAGTCGGCAGCGCGCATTGTATCTTCGTCATGTTCAACGACGATCAGCGTATTTTCGAGGGAGCGCAACCGAAAAAGCGTTTTTAATAGGCGCTCGTTGTCCCGTTGGTGCAATCCAATGGAAGGCTCGTCGAGGACGTAGAGCACGCCAGTCAGGCCAGAACCGATCTGGGTTGCGAGGCGGATGCGTTGGGCTTCGCCCCCTGAAAGAGTGGCAGCTCCTCTATCTAAAGTGAGGTAGTCCAATCCGACATCGACCAGAAATTGCAATCGTGCCCGAATTTCTTTGAGGACTTGATCGGCGATCCGCAACTGGCGTTCGGTCAGGGGCAGATCGGCGAGCATCCCCAAGCAGGTGTCTATCGAGACGGAAGTGAAATCGAGGATGGTTTGGTTGCCGACTTTGACAGCGCGTACTTCCGGTTTGAGTCTTGTGCCATGGCAGGTCGCACAGGGCTGGGAAATAATGTATTGCTCAAGTTTGGCTTTGACCCGATCCGAATTTGCTTCGCTGAGGCGGCGTCGCAGACCGGGGATCACCCCTTCGTACTTGGTGAAATAACCCTGGGTACCATTGTAAAAGCTCTCAGCATCGACAAAAACACGATCCTCGGAGCCATTCAAAATGATCTGTTGCTGGGTCTTGGTCAACAAGTTCCAGGGGGTTTCGAGGACGAAGCCGTGGGCTTTTCCTAGGCCAGACAGAAGATCGAGGTAATAATTGGTGCTACTTTCCGCCCAAGGCAAGATGGCGCTCGCAAGAGGAGCGGTTGGATCAGGAACGACAAGATCGACAGCAAATTCCTGAAGCGCTCCCAAGCCGTGGCAGGTGGGGCAGGCACCGTAGGGCGAGTTGAAGGAAAACATCCGGGGGGACATTTCCTCCATCACCGAACCATGTACCGGGCAGGCGTAATTAGCCGAAAAGATCAGTTCTGTGGTCTCAGGATTCTCCCCGTGGGCGTGGTAGTTGGCGGCAGATTCGGCAACTTTGAGCAATCGCGCTTTGTCCTCTTCGTCCCGTGGAATCAATTCGGCGATCGCTGTGCCCTCGGCGCGGGTCAGAGCCGTTCCCAAAGAATCGGCGAGCCTTTCTTCGATACCATCCTTGCGCATGAGGCGGTCGATAACGATCTCGATGGTATGGGCTTGATTTTTTTCGAGGTCGAACTTTTCTGTCAGTTCGCTTACCTGACCATCGACGCGCACCCGCACAAACCCTTCGGCGGCAAGGGCAGACAATAACTTTTGGTGGGTGCCTTTTTTGCCACGGATCACAGGAGCCAACAACTGAAAGCGGGTGCCTTCGGGCAAACTCATGATCTGATCGACGATCTGTTCGATGGTTTGAGGTTCGATCGGTCGTCCACAGATCGGGCAGTAGGGCTTTCCGGCGCGGCCAAACAGTAGGCGGAAATAGTCGTAAATCTCGGTGACCGTTCCCACCGTCGAGCGTGGGTTGTTAGAAGTGGATTTTTGGTCGATGGAAATTGCCGGACTCAGACCGTCGATGTGATCTACTTCTGGTTTGTCCAACTGACCCAAGAACTGGCGGGCGTAGGCTGAGAGGGATTCGACGTAGCGCCGTTGCCCCTCCGCAAAGATCGTATCGAAGGCCAAAGAGGACTTTCCAGAGCCAGAAACCCCGGTCAAAACAATTAGCTGGTTGCGCGGCAATTTCAGCGAGATATTTTTAAGATTGTGCTGGCGGGCACCCTGGATGTGGATGCAGTCACCTGAGTTGCCGTTGACCATGGTTCATGTTTCGCAAAGAACTCCATGGTATCCGCCACGAGGACAAATCACCAGAATTTGTGGACAACATGAACTGTCTTCCACTTTATGGAATCTCCGGATTTTTTTATGGGATTTTGTGTAACAACCCTGTTATGTTAACTGCAGGAAATGGCCAAACTACCACAGCTAGCGTAAAGGGGGAAATGCTGTTCATGTGGTTTTTCCGCAGGCAGAACCCAAGAAGAAGTAGACGAAGCAGCAACACAGCAGCGCAGGTTGTTGAGTTGATCTTGGGACTGAAAAATCGGATTTCCACACCAGCACGGGCAGGTAGTGTTTTGTCGGCTGTTACACGCTTTTTGAGCCTGGCTAGCGACGAACAAGAAAAAGAACTGCCCGGAATCTATCTGCTGCTTGAACAGTACCTTGTCGAGGTGGATTCTCTACGGGAATGCACCCGCGACAGCCTGCGCGAATGGATTCGAAGCTGTTATCCGAATCTACTGGTGTTGCCGAATTTTGGACTGCTTTTCAAGGATGTTTCCCAACAAGAACTGTTGCTCTGCCGTAAACTGTTGCTTGGTATTTTAAGAAAAGTGAATCTCTATAGCGACATTCAAACTGAAAATGCGCAGATCGCTGGCATTCTTTACGCAGCCACTCTCGACGAGGTTCAAGCCACCAGCGCCGGAAAAGTTTTTCACACCGATCCCTGGCTTGCCCAATTACGACAGTTTTCGCAAGAGTTTTATCGGGGGCTTGTCCTAGCTGTTGGTGAAAAATCAGCGACGCGTTTTTATGAGGAGAGCTATCGAACTTTGGCCGGAAACTATCGGAGTTTACAAAGTTTTCCGGTGGTCATCGATCTGCTGCCTGATGTATTGCTGGATGAAGAAAAAATCAGTCTTCTGAGCCGCAGCCAAATTCAGCAGGTGCTACTCGAAAAAGTGGCTGAACTGCAAATGATCAACCAGCAAACTTTGCGCAATAACGAGGTGCTTGAAGATCGTAATGCCCTTCTGCGCATTGAAATTCAGGAGCGCGAGCAGGCAGAGGAATCGCTTCGTCAAGCGGAAGAACGCTACCGTCTTTTATTCGAAAGCAATCCCCAGCCGATGTGGGTTTTCGATCTCGAAACCCTAAAATTTCTTGCTGTCAACGAAGCGGCTGTGATGCAATATGGCTATAGCCAAGATGAATTTGCCAAAATGACGATTCTTGATATGCGGCCATCAGACGATATCCAAGAGTTCCAACAATGGCGCAGCAAAAACGCGCGGCTTCCCAAATTGGCTAACTCTGGCCCTTGGCGTCACCAAAAAAAAGATGGCACGATTATTCAAGTCGAAATCATTGCCAATAAGATCTGGTTTTCAGATCGGCCAGCTAAAGTAGTTCTTGCTAACGATATTACTGAACGTCAACGCGCTGAGTCACTGCGCCTTGCGCAAGAGCGTACTCAGCAGTTAGAAATTCAGATGGAAGAATTACAACGCCTTAGTCGCCTTAAAGATGATTTTTTGAGTACAGTTTCCCATGAGTTGCGCACGCCAATGTCTAACATGAAGCTTGCTATCCATATGTTGAGGGAATCGACAGGGAAACCAGAAAAACAACATTGCTATTTAAATATCTTGCAAGAAGAATGTAGTCGTGAGACGGACTTAATCAACAATCTTCTTGACCTTCAACGATTGGAAGCAAAAGCCTCATCTACAATTGTTGAAAAGATCGCTCTTCAAGAGTGGCTTCCTAACCAGTTGTTGCCCTTTTTGGAGCGTGCCGAGCAACGACAACAGACTTTAACCTGGGAGATCGAAAAAAATCTTAAACCCCAGGCCACGGATCGCCATAGCCTCGAGCGGATCGTCGCTGAACTTGTCAATAATGCTTGCAAATATACGAATCCAGAAGGTCGCATTCACATTCAAGTAGTGCTTACAGAAGATGCTTACCTACAGTTGGCCTTTAGAAATAGTGGGCCACAAATTCCTCAAGAAGAATTGTCTCGTATCTTCGAAAAATTCTACCGCATTCCGAGCACTGACCCTTGGCAGCAAGGTGGAACAGGCTTGGGGCTTGCCCTTGTTCAAAAACTGGTTGAGCAATTGCATGGGCATATCGTAGTACGAAGCTTCTCAGAATATACCGAATTTGTTGTTACCCTCCCTCCTCTGGTAGAGCCCAAAAAATCCTAGGAGGGTTTTCTCTCTTTTGTAGATTCGGCATATTAGTTGCGTACTCGAACTCACACAGAGGAGAAAAATGATGAGGATTTTAACCCTATGTACATTCGGTTTGATCGCTATTGCGAGCATTTCTGGAATGCCTGCCCAAGCAAGAACTACCTACGACTTGGGCAACCTCTACGGTGCAGTTGAACGCTGTGGGCTTACGACTTCGGGTCTGCCCTACAGAAATGGTAATGCTTTTCAAAACGCACGCAATACTGCTAGAAACTCTCGCCAAGATTGCAAAATGGTCAGACGTACTGCCCGCCAGGTGCGCTATCAACAAACTCGCTATCGTTAGGCTTTGGCAAAATTGGCTGGGTCTTGATCTCGCCGATGCTTAAGAGGGATAGCAGAACCCTGGCGCTCCCCTACTAAGGCTGCAGTTTGCTCTAAAGATTCCCTCAGGCGCTTGGCTGCATAGATAGACATATCTCGTGGCACACTTACCCGATCCCGCAGGTAGCGCAAGGCGAGATCGGATCCCGGTGGTGCTACACAGACCTCGCCTGTGATCAGGTGGGTCAACGCACAACGCAGGGCTTCATCCATGAGCTTGTCATCGGCAGGGTTGACCCGAACAATATTGGCACGGTGCTTGATGACGCGCTGGAGCGCTTCGGTACGCGAAGTTTCCGGCTCTGGATAGGCAACGTCCGGCAGACCGAACCAAGGGCCATTGTCTACCCGCGCTTTGTTGAGCAGCATTTGAGGTTCCCCATTCTCCCAGCAGCCTCCCATTTGGGGTGGCAAATCGTGGGCATGGGTGTGGAAGTCGCTCTGGGTGCCGCGATAGGTCGCTCGGCTCTCCATGGCCGCGAACCATGCACCAAGACGCGGATTTTCTTCTCTGAGCGAGTAGCCCTTGTAGTAGTAGAGGCTGGCACTCATCCTCTCCACGTAGGGGGTAAAGATCACGTCGGCAGTGCCAAACTCCGAAAGAAAGTAAGGGCCAGGCGTGCCAGCGAGAGCCTTCTCAACTGCCGCAACGACCTCTTTGAACTGCTCTCGATTGCGTTGCTCTTGGCGCGGCGAACTCGTCGGATAGCAGAGCCATTCGCACCAAGCTCTAAAGAGCAGCCGCTCAAGTCGCCGCATTGGAATCACTGCCGGATTTTCCATGCCCAACCCTAAAACACCGAAAGCCTTTTCGAGTGCTTTTAAAATATCGTCACTTTCGGTAATGATTCGACCGTCCAACTCAAGGGCTGGCAACATTCCTGAGGGAATTTTGCGTTTGTACCAGCTTTCTTTTTCGCCGTAGCAGAACATCGTCACTTTTTCGATCCGGTAAGGGATCTGTTTCTCTTCTAGCCATAGCCAGACTTTCTGGCAGTAGGGACACCAAGCGTGGTGATCGCGGTACAAAGTGACCCGGACATCGGTGGCATCGTGGCCAAAGAGGCGCAGACGGGCTTGGGAATTGGTCGGCCCCTGGATGGGATCGATCTGAAAATCGGTGAGGGCTTCTAGTTCTGGCCAACTTAGCGGGGTCATCTGTTTTGCTCGATATACCCCATTCTTACCCCACTCCAGAGCAAGTTTCTTGCTGCGCAGCCGCCAAGAATGTCATTCCCCGTACTCAGGTGGGCATGATAGTCGATAATGCATAGCTGAGCGGATGGCTAGAATGATCAAGATGACAGTGCCAGATTACTATCGATTGCTGGGTGTATCTCCTTGGGCGAGTGAGCGGGACATTCGCCAAGCCTATCGGCTGCTTTCCAAGCAGTACCACCCCGATATTTCGCCCCTTGCGCCCGAAGAGGCTCTAGAAAAGTTTAAGCAAATCAACGAAGCCTACGCGACCTTGACCCAGCCCCTCAAGCGCACCCGGTACGATCAAAGCCTCGGCTTCTCCCGGACTGCTGTTGCTCGCCCTCTACCAAGCGCCCCAAACCCGTCTCTCAAGCGCCCCGCGCCGCCTCAAATGATGGATGTTACTGAGCGTCCTCTCTCCCCGACTGAAATTTTCGCCCTGTTTATTCTTGGGATCGCCTTTGTTGCTTCCCTGTTACTGGTAATTTTTATCGGTTTAGTAAGACACTGAAAGAACTATTGCCAGGTCTACAGTCATGAATTTGCCCGCAGCTGATACACCTCTCTACAGTCATCCCCTTCACCTCCTTGAGAGTTGGTTGCAAACTCACGACTGTGAACGCGACGACCAAGAGCGGCACCGCTGGTACTTGGACCGACAAGTTTGGACGGCCACCCTCTACCTTGAAGAGACAGTCCTGCGGGTGGATTACAGCTATCCACCGGATCAGAATAAGACGATGTCTTTTCCCTATTCCCTCAGTCGTAAGGATGTTGAACAGGCCGTTTTTAGTTTCGATCCGACCAAAGACTAGGCAGTGCAGGCGAATCTTGGTAGGATGAGATTTGCTTGCGGAACTGGCGGAATGGTAGACGCGCATGATTCAGGTTCATGTGCCGCGAGGCGTGGAGGTTCAAGTCCTCTGTTCCGCATCGAAGAGTCGGGTTAAGATCTGTGAACAGATCTGCCCGACTTTTTTATTTCGCTCTGGGAGTTTGTCATGACCCATGCATTTCTTGAAGCTCTACGTCATCGGATCGTTGTATTCGATGGAGCGATGGGTACTTCCATCCAGCAGATGAATCTGACCGCCGAGGACTTCGGTGGCAAAGATCTCGAAGGCTGCAACGAATATCTGGTGATTTCGCACCCAGAAGCGATTAAACAGGTTCACAGAAGCTATCTCGATGCTGGGGCAGACGTAATTGAGACGGATACTTTTGGCTGTAGCACGATTGTCCTGTCAGAATACGGACTTGCAGACCAAGCTTACGAATTAGCCTTCAAAGCAGCAAAACTGGCTCGCGAGGTAGCAGATGCTTATTCCACGCTGGAGAAGCCCCGCTTTGTGGCTGGGTCTATTGGCCCTGGAACACGGCTTGTCACCCTGGATCACATCGACTACGACACCCTCAAAGAAGCCTATCTCGATGCAATTCGCGGCCTAATCGACGGTGGTGCAGACCTGATGATGGTCGAAACCTGCCAGGATCTTTTGCAAATCAAAGCAGTTTTAGCGGCTATTCATATTGTTTTTAAAGAAAAGCAAGTCAGTTTGCCAATCATTGCTTCCTTGACGATTGAACAGCAAGGACAAATGCTCGTCGGTTCCGATATTGCAGCCGCC
The DNA here is from genome assembly GCA_014379585.1 of Gloeobacterales cyanobacterium ES-bin-313. Taxonomy (GTDB): domain Bacteria; phylum Cyanobacteriota; class Cyanobacteriia; order Gloeobacterales; family Gloeobacteraceae; genus JACMLN01. The sequence continues at coordinate 9,461 of JACMLN010000090.1, forward strand.
CTCAGTAGTTTGATTCCCTACCCAATTCATGGCCTTGGACTCAACTGTGCGACTGGCCCGGATCTGATGTCCGAGCATATTCGTTATCTCTCCCAAAATTCGCCCTTCGCAATCTCCGTAATCCCAAATGCGGGTCTGCCTGAAAACGTTGGTGGTCACGCCCACTACAAGCTCACGCCCGAAGAGATGGTCTTCCATGTCAGGCGCTTCGTCGATGATTTGGGGGTGAATATTGTCGGTGGTTGCTGTGGAACTACCCCTGCCCACATTCACGCTCTCGCCGAGGCAGTCAAGGGCATCAAACCCAAACAGCGTTCGGTTACGGTGACACCCCAGGTTTCTTCTCTCTACAACACTATGCCCATGGATGTGAATCCGGGGCCACTCTTAGTCGGTGAACGACTCAACTCCAACGGTTCCAAGAAGTTCCGGGATTTACTGCTAACTGAAGACTGGGATGGCATTGTTGGCATGGCTCGGGATCAAGAGCGCGAAGGTGCCCACATCTTGGATGTCTGCGTCGATTATGTTGGACGGGATGGCAAGCGAGACATGACCGAAGTGGTTGCTCGCTTGAAAACGCAGGCGACGATTCCGCTGATGATCGACTCGACTGAAATTCCAACGATTCATGCTGCACTGAAACAATTGGCAGGTCGGGCGATCGTCAACTCGATCAACCTCGAAGATGGCGAAGTGCGCATGGAGAAATTGCTTCCCATTTGCCACGAGTTTGGCGCAGCCGTGGTTGCGTTAACAATTGACGAAGGCGAAGGCATGGCCCGCACCGCCGAGCGCAAATTGGCTGTGGCGACACGCATTCATGATTTGGCCGTTCATAAGTACGGCATGAAAGCCGAAGACTTGATCTTCGATCCGCTGACGTTCACCCTCGGTTCGGGCGATGCGGATTCCCGCAGGCTTGGCATCGAAACCCTCGACGGCATTCGCCTGATCAAAGAAAATCTCCCCGGTGTGCGGACAATTCTTGGTCTGTCGAATATTTCTTTTGGCCTGAACCCAGTCGCCCGCCAAGCATTGAACTCGGTCTACCTGTACTACGCCGTCCAAAATGGTTTGGATATGGCCATCGTTCACGCCTCCAAGATCTTGCCCCTCAACCGGATTGGCGAGGAAGAGCGCGAACTGAACCGCAAACTGATCTTCGACGAACACGACCAGGGCGATCCGCTCCAAAACTTGCTCGCTTTCTACGCGAAACAAGAAGGCGGCGGCAAAACCCGCAAGATCGAAGAAGTCGATGTCAATCTGCCGATCAACGAACGCCTCAAAAAGCGGATTATCGATGGCAACCGTGTCGGCATGGATGGGGATCTCGCTCAAGCCCTTGAGGTCTATCCACCACTCGAAATCATCAACCAGTATTTGCTCGACGGGATGCGGGTCGTCGGTGAACTCTTTGGTTCTGGCCAGATGCAACTCCCCTTCGTCCTCCAGTCGGCGGAGACGATGAAATCTGCTGTAGCCTATCTCGAACCCTACATGGAGAAGACCGACAACTCCGCCAAGGGCAAAGTGATCATTGCCACGGTCAAGGGCGATGTTCACGACATCGGTAAAAATCTCGTCGATATTATTCTGACGAACAACGGCTACCAAGTGATCAACCTCGGTATTCGTCAACCCGTCGAAAATATCATTGCAGCGCAACAGGAGCATCAAGCGGACTGCATCGCTATGAGCGGTCTGCTGGTGAAATCCACGGCCTTCATGAAAGAAAATCTCGAAATTTTCAACGAGCGCGGGATCACCGCTCCTGTGATTTTGGGTGGCGCTGCCCTCACCCGCCGCTTTGTGGAAGTCGATTGCCAAGACGTGTACAAGGGCAAAGTCGTCTACGGCAAGGATGCTTTTGCGGACTTGCATTTCTTGGACAACCTCGTCGATGCTCAAAAAGGCAGTCAATGGAAAGACGTGGCTGGTTTCGTAGATGGTTTCAAGCCAAATATTGCTGAACTCGAAAGATTGATCGAAGGCTATCAGTCTGAGACAGCGAAACCACGCGCCACTTTCCGCTCCGCCGATGCTCTGACCCAAACGACTGATACTGGACTGATTGAGCGCTCTAAGACTTCCCAAGACGTGCCGCGCCCGACCCCGCCTTTCTGGGGCTTCCGCCATCTGTTCCCCGCCGATCTCGACCTCGAAGATGTCTTCCGCTACTTAGACATCAATGCCTTGATCGCTGGACAGTGGAATTATCGCCTTGCTCCCGGCCAGACACGGGAGGAGTATGAAATCAAGCGCGAAGCGGAGATGATGCCGATTCTGGTCGGTCTGAAAGACCAAGTACTGCGCGAAAATTTGCTCCACCCTCAAATCGCCTACGGATATTTTCCCTGCCAATCGGTCGGCAACGACTTACTGATCTACAGCCTCGAATCTTTTGAAAAGTATCAAGCTTCCGGCAATCCAAAAGACCTCGAAGTCCGTTCCCGTCTCCACTTCCCCCGCCAGAAAGGCCAAGATCGCCTCTGTCTTTCCGACTACTACGCCGATGTTGCCAGTGGTCAGATCGATGTCGTCGCTTTTCAGGCAGTCACTGTTGGCCACGTCGCCACCGAGTACGCCCAAGGACTGTTTAAGAGCGACCGCTACAGCGACTACCTCTACTACTACGGCCTTTCCGTCCAAACTGCCGAAGCCCTCGCCGACTGGACCCACGCCCGCATCCGCCGCGAACTTGGCATCGACGGTAAAGACGTTTCAGCTATGCGCAAACTGATCGCTGGTGGTTACCAAGGCACCCGTTTCTCCTACGGCTATCCTGCTTGCCCCGATCTTGCCGAGCAAGCCTCCCTCCTCGATCTGCTCAATGCCAGCAAAATTGAACTGACCATGGACGAGAGCCACCAACTTTCTCCCGAACAATCCACGACGGCCATCGTCGCCCACCACCCGGAAGCCCGCTACTTCGGGGTTTGATCCGTCCATGGGCTGTTTGCCACACCGCAGTTGATAGTTATGACTCATAGTGAGGCTGAAAAAGTTGAATCTCTGGTCAAAGCTTGTTTTGACGGAGATCTTGCACTCGTGATCGCACTACTGAATTCTGGTGTTCCCATAGATGCAATGGGAGAGCATCATAATCCTTTGCACGCCGCAATCGAGAATATGCAGGAAGAAGTCGTGAGCTATCTGCTGGAATTAGGCGCAGATCCGAATAGTTCCTGTGGGGAAGCTGTATTTTCAGCTCTTCACCATGCAATTGATATTGAGATTGATGCAGCAACTCAGGCAAACGACCCAATCCCTCCTGAAGCAACGATTACAAAGCTGCTACTAGAGGCTGGTGCGGACATTAATATGAAAGATTATAGGGGTGAAACCCCTCTACAAATGGCGAGACATAGAGGTCATCAGAAGGCAGTTCTGTTACTCCAAACTTGGGATACAGTCTAGGTGAAACAATGATTGAAAGCAGTGAAAGTAAATACGAAAAGCTAGTGTTTGTAGTTGAAGAAAATGATGGCTCTTCAACTTGTGAATCAGTATGGGTTCGGGCTGTCGGCGATAGCTTGTACTGCGTAGACAATATTCCATTCTTTGTTGATGATGTAAGTATTGGTGATGTTATATCGGCAGAAGTAGTTGATAATGTGAACTATTTCAAAGAGATTGTTGAGCGCTCTGGCAGTAGCATAGTTAGGGTGATGGTTAATGATGAATTGTATGTAGAAGAGGCAATAAACAAGTTGCAAGAGTTTGGCTGCCACACAGAAAGAATGCTGCCAAAAGTTTTTGCATTAGAAGTGCCTGCCGAGCTTTCATTTGAGAATATTATTGATTATCTGTGGCAGGGCGAGCAATCAAAAAGATGGATCTATGAAACCTCTTGCCTGAGACACGAGTATTGAGCAAGTATAAAAATACACAACTTTAATTTTCAACATACGGAGTCATAGTTTTAACTACTTAATGTCTGCATTAACCAGAGGCGAAAGTTTTTGAGGAATCGAATATCATCCTCGCCTCCAAAGTTGCAGAGGAATGTTTGCAGATCTAAAACACGAAGTAGGGGAATAGCTTGGCTAAATATGATTTCTTGATAATCTCCATCAGCGAGCTTCAAAAAGACAAGATTGCTGCCATCAAACCTCCAAATTTCAGGAACACCGAGAGCTGCATAAATGGCTAAGCGCTTGAGCGAAGTGCTTGTTATGTCGATCTCTACTGCCAAATCTGGTGGTGGGTCATTTTGTAGATTAATAGACTTTTTACCAGCAACAGCACCTGCATTTTGAATGTAGTAGCACTCATCTGGTTCTAAGCCCTTTTCAAGATCTTCGCGCCTAAAAGTTGTCGATCCACCACTAAAAAAAGGAATATCTAATTCTTCACCAAGCACGAGGAAGATGATGTAAAAGCATCTTTTCCAGCGTTCGTGATTGTAGGAGGGACTCATAAGTTCTAAAGTGCCTTGA
>JACMLN010000091.1 GCA_014379585.1 Gloeobacterales cyanobacterium ES-bin-313
AAAAGCTAGAAAATAGACAAAACTGGCGCAACTACGGACAAGATTTCAGCTGACATGCCAGAATAAGAGGGTCATTCTCAGTCAGGTCTCGCTATGTTCGGTCTGGGTCCTTTCGAAATTTTGCTGATCGGCATCGTCGCACTCGTGATCTTCGGCCCTAAAAAGTTGCCAGAAATGGGTAGCTCACTCGGCAAAGCAATCAAGAACTTTAAGAGCGGTGTGAGTACGGAAGAAACACCGGCTCCCAAAGAAACTGTTCAGCAACCCACCTTACCAAGCGGAAAAGATTCTTAGAGCCTTTCTGTGCTGCCGCCAGAGTTTCTAAGCCAAGGTACGAAGCTGCGCTAAATCGCTAACATTCAGCAAGTTACCCGCCCCAGAGGTTGTCTAGGGCGGTTTTTGCATGGCTACACTTTTTCGTAGATCCACTTTGCTTGGTTTGCTTGCCAATCGATCACTTCTGAAGGTGCAAACCACAGGGCAATTTCTCGCTCTGCACTGGCGACGCTGTCGGAGCCATGGATGATGTTGCGGCCAACATCGATCCCGTAGTCGCCCCGAATCGTCCCTGGCGCAGAACTGAGGGGATTGGTCGCTCCAATCATCGTTCTGCCAGTTGCCACCGCATCTTTTCCTTCCAGGACGATGGCGACCACTGGCGAAGAGGTAATAAATGCGACTAACCCTGGAAAGAATGGGCGCTCGCTGAGGTCAGCGTAGTGGGACTTAGCCAGTTCTTCGCTCACTTGCACACACTTTAAAGCAACGATTTTGTAGCCGCGACGCTCAAAGCGCTGCAAAATTTCTCCAACGAGACCGCGTTGTACGCCGTCCGGTTTAATCGCAATGAATGTCCGTTCCATACTTATCCACCCAAAAAAACCACCATCGGCCATTGTAAAGGCAAGCTCGGCTCGACTTGCAGCAAAAGTTGTTTTATAGTTGTTGGGACGAAGGTCTTGCACTTCTTTTTAGTTAATGCCAAACTGTGGACAGACGTTCATTGAAGGGCAATGATTACACTTCGTCAAAAAGAGTTTTTGACTCAACTGATTGAGACCTACGGTTCGACGCCATTGCCGCCGATTCGGACACTTGCGTCGGACTTAGACCAGCATCGGACAACGGTTTATCGCTGGTTGCAGATTCTTGAGGAAGTCGGCTACCTCAAGGCTCAAGGCAATCGTTACTACATCGATCCAGATCTTTTGGGCATTCCGCTGCTCGAAAATCGCGTTCCCGCTGGTTCACCGATCACTGTGGAAGAAGACCTGCTCAACAGTCGTCTTTCCCTTGATGAATATCTGGTGGAGGACCGCAACGGCACGTTCTTGCTGCGCGTCAAAGGCGACTCGATGATCGATTTGGGCATCTTCGAAGGCGATATCGTCGTCGTCAACCAAAATCGTCGTCCTCAAGACAACGACATCGTCATCGCTCGTATCGACGGGGAAATGACCCTCAAGACCCTGCGGCGACGCAACCAGCAGTCCTGGCTCGAACCCGCGAATAGCAAATATTCTGCGATTCATCCAGCCAGTGGCCTCGAAGTTTTGGGCGTTGTCGTCGGCATGGTACGCAAGTACTAAAAAAGGGCAATGGGAAAGCGCTCTGTAATCCGCATCATTGCCAGCCCTTGGCAGTAAACATCGTAGGTGCGTCCAAGCAGTTGGTCTTCTTGGCGAAGTGCAAAGGAACCTGCTAGCGGCCCAGCAGGTTCTGACCAATAGCTCAACAGTTGGCGGTAAGTCTCGATGCGATACTCTCGCAACAGACGGCCAATTCCGCGATCCGTGTCGAGCAATCCAGAGCGCAGATCTTTACTGAGCCTCTCTAGCCAAATGGTTGAGCAGGCGTGAACATAAGTACGATTGCTCGTTTTACCGACGAGTAAGACTTCGCGCTCATAGCGATCTTGGGTAATCTCAGGAAGCGTGGTCAGTTTGCGGATTTCAATTGTTTCTAAAAAATAGGCTTCAAGAAACTCAGTGACTGTTCCATCGGTGACGACAAAAGCCCGCAACAGGGGTGTCAAGGCGGCAAGATCCAGAGTATTTATGGGCAGGGCATCCATTCGTCATTTATATTTCTTTACTTATTCTGCCACGGCGCTTAAAAAGATCTGAGGACTCGCCAGAAAAGCTTGTATAGCCGAACTTTGCTTCAAAGCGTTGTTGACACAGTCTCCAATCGAGATGCCGCCGAAGTAGTTGCCACAGAGAAATAATCCTGGCCACCGCTCCAATCGCAGCTCGACACGTTTTTGTTTGGCGAGATGTCCGAGGGCGTATTGGGGGATGCCTTGTTGCCAGCGGGTGACTCGCAGACAGCGGTAGGTTCCTTGGATACCGAGCACACTTTGTAATTCTTGGTGGGCAAGGGTGATCAATTCCTGATCCGAAAGTCCTGCTGAGGCTGTGTCAGTTGTCCCACCGATAAAAGTAGTGAATTGTCGCCAGCCCGAGGGAGCGCGGTGGGGAAAAAGACTACAGTTCCAAATACTGCCGAGGGTGCGCAGACCTTGCCCTCTCGGTATGAGATGACCAAAGCCTTCAAGGGGTTGTGGGATTTGGGTCGTCTGATAGCCAAGACTGATCACTGCAATAGGGGGAGAATAAATACTTGCCAAAGAGCGATACAGTGCGTCATCCAAAGGGGCTAGCAATTCCGCCGCAGCCATGGCTGGAGTTGCTAGCAAAACGCTGCGAGCATGGATCGTGATCAGATCCCCCCTGTAGCTCACAACCGCGCGCCAACCAGCCTGTATCCGCTCCAAACTGATCAGGGTTCTCTCGCACCAAAGTCGGCTACCGAGCGAGGAACCCAAAGCGTTTGTGAGCGTCTCCATCCCCTCTTTAAAAGTGCAGAAGGTCGTCCCGGCTCTTACTCTTTCGCGGGACAGCCATAGACTGCGTAGGATACTGCCGTAGTTCGTTTCCGCTGCGACTGCCCGCCCCAAAGTGGCTGATGCACTCAGTTGGCCGATATCCCCAGCAAAAATGCCCGAAATGAGCGGTTCAAATAATCGCGAATGGATTTCTTCGCCGCATCGCCGATAGATAAATTCCGAAACCGTTTCTTCGCGATTAACATCGTCGAGGCGTGGTACAAGCAGTTCGCGCATGAATCGCGTCTTGCCCCCCCAACTCAGCAGATCTGAGCGCAGAAATTGACTGACATTAAAAGGAATTGCCCGCAAACGACCTTCCCACCACACATAACGGGGGAGACGGGCATCTGCGTCGCAGCGCTGATCTTCAATACCGAGCGAAGCAATCAGTTCATCAAGATTTGTCGTGCGTTGAAAACTGTTCGGTCCACCTTCACAGAGAAACTCGTCGCTTTGCTCTGTGGTGATTGCTCCTCCAAACCGTTCACTACCGTGGCAGAGAAGGACTAGGTAGCCGCTGCTGTGGAGTCGCCAAGCTGCCGTTAAACCGCTCACGCCACCACCGACAACCAAGACATCAAGGGATCGATCTAAATCAACTTCCACGAATCGGCCACCCGATAGCGACTGCTACTCTCTCGCAAATTCTATCCGGGTGGACTGAAACAGTGGCTAGTTCTCAAGATTACGAACTTTTTTGGAACAGGGTATTCAAGTAGGTGCGCGCGGCGCGGCGATCACCATTGCCATTTTGTAAAAGAAAGAGCGAAAGGGCGGCTGTGAAAATACGATTTTGATCCCAATCTGGATGGCCGTCCAAATAGAGTTGGAGTGTGTCATGCAATTCTTCGGGGATTTCAGCTAGGATACTTACCATTGTTTTCATAAGAGTCTCACTCGACGGACACAGGTTGCAGACCATTGTTGGCCCGAGAGATGACTGTGTCAATTGGCATGTCATCCTTACAGCACACAATTGCTTCCATCACTTCATTGATCCAATCGTACTATGTCAAGTATTTTATTTACTTAAGTTTACAAAATGCTGCTCGACCTGTGGAAAACTTTTTCCACAGGCAGCTCCTCGAAAAGGAGGTTTAGCGTAAGTACCCTGTGGAGAATCTGTGAGTAACCTGTGAGGAACCGAGAGGGGCATGGGGAAATCTCTGATCATTGTTAACTTTTGCAACGATTTCCGTGTGATTACCTAGGGTGCTGTTCTCGTAGCATTAGTAACAATTCTCAGGGAAGGCTTTGGTGGGTAGGGTACAATCATGAACGAAGATTTGTAACTAGCACTGGGCTGGGTGTGTGGATCAAAGAGTAAAGTTTGGCCTCAAGGTTCTTTTTAGTTTGTTGCTGCTTGGGTTGATAAGTCGCATTATCGATATTCCCAGGACAGCCCAAGTGCTCACCAGTGTGGATGCACGCTTTCTTGGTCTGGCCATTGTTGTCTTTGCCATAGGCCAAGGGCTCAACGCTGTGAAATGGTTTTGGCTGGGTCAAGCACTGGCTTTGCCCTGTAGCCTGGGAAACTACCTGCGCCTTTACACCATGGGCATGTTTTTGGCGATTTTTCTGCCAGGAAGCATGGGGGGTGATTTAGGGCGGGCTGTCTTGCTCACGCGAGAGGGTTTACCAGGATGGACGACGACCTACTCAGTTCTGGCGGATCGCTACAGTGGCCTCTTATTTTTATTGATTTTAAGCAGTGTGGCCTGTCTGAATGTTCCGGCTTACAGCAGTCTTTCGCCCTGGCTTTGGGCGTTGACTGGGCTTGTTTTGCTCGTATGGCTGCTCTTAGGGCGAGGAAGCAGGCTGCTCTTGCCTCTCCTACCCAAAAAGCTGAAGTCCTACGCAGAGCCGATCCCAGGTTGGGAAAAGCAACTGCGCAACTGGCCAAATCTGCTGCGCATCGGCGGTGGTAGCCTTGCTATTCAGGCAATCAACTGGGGAGTGCTGTTACTTCTGGCTGGAGCTATGCATCTCCAGGTCAGTGCACCTGCCTTGATGACCGCCTACGGTTTAATTACCCTAGCAAGCCTTGCTCCCCTGAGTTTGAATGGTCTGGGGATTCGCGAAGGCGGTTACGTCCTGCTCCTCAAGCAGGTGGGGGTGGCCGGAGAACAGGCAGTGAGTTTTGGTTTTTTGTGGTTTATCGTCTACACGTTTACGGGGCTGTTATCTGGCACTGCTTGGTGGGTGAAGGCTCCCGAGACATCTAAGGCTTGATCAAGATTTTGCAAGTGCGTTCGCTGGGGTGAATAGCTTGCTCGACCGCAGCGGAAAGGTCGCTGAGGGGATAAAAATCTGAGATCAAAGCAGCCACATCGATCCGCTTTTCGAAAACCAGTTGGGCCGAGAGCGCCTGTACTTTGTAAGATGAGCTGTAGGAGCCGAGCAAATCAATTTCTCGTCTGTAGAGAATATTTGGATCGAGAGGAATCTCGACGGCTTCTGGAAACTCGGCAAAAAAGAGGATCTTGCCACCTTTGCGAGTGGCATCGAGTGCCTGGGTAAAGGCTTGGGTGCTTGGCACCGCCAGCAATGTGACATCGACACCGAGACCGGTAATTTCTTGGATCTGTTCTGTCAGGTTCACTGCACGGGCATCGAGGGCAACATCAGCGCCCAGTTGTCTCGCCCGTTCTTGGCGGCTGGGCAATAAGTCAGTGACGATTGTCCGTGCCCCAAAGTGACGGCAGAGCATGGCAAACATCAAGCCGATCGGTCCTGCCCCTGTGATCAAGACCCACTGTCCCGGCTGAATCTGCGCTTTCTTGACGGCTTTGAGACAGCAGTTGGTCGGTTCGACGAAGCTTGCTTCCTCGAAGCTCACCAAGTCTGGGATCGAGAGCAGGCCACCGCAGCGGACAATATGACCAGGAACTTTGACGTACTGGGAGAAACCACCCCCTGACGGGATATGGCCGGCAGTGGTTGTCACTTCTTTGTAGACTTTGCACATCGAATAGTTTTCATTCAGGCAGTAGGCACAGTGAAAACAGGGGATATGGTGCATGACCACGACCCGATTTCCCGGTTGCCAGTTCTCGACTGCCTCGCCAACTTTAACGATCGTCCCGCTGGTCTCATGGCCAAAAATACGCGGTGGATCCAAGAGAGGATAGCGAAGTTTTTTAATATCCGACTGACACAGACCGCAGGTTTGCACCTGAACCAAGACTTCGTCGGCTTCAAGGGTAGGCACAGGCAACGCTTCGTAGCGCAGATCGCCAACGCCGTAAAACACGGCTGCGTACATTGTCTTAGGAATTTCCATCGCTTTTCCATGGCTGGGCACAGTTCAATTGTTGGCTGTTTTAGGGCAAACAGCAAGGTCTAGGCAACAAGCACAACGGTCAATTGTTCAGCGAAGTAAGCACAGACTTGAGCGGAAAATTGATCGCGTTGGTCAAAGTTATCGCGCTTTTCGACTTTCCCAGAAGCAGTGCGCTCTAGGCCAAAATTGCTACTTAGGCGCAGTTGTTCCCCCCAATTGAAAACTTCGACGATGGTTCCTGAAGGCGCACCCTCGATGACCCGAAAGACATAGTTAAACGTGTTTTGGGGAGCAGCGGCCACTGTCGATGCTTGCCCATAGCGATTTTTGAGCTGGTCAGCGAGTTGCTTGACGAGCACCGCATCGTTCCAACTTTGCAGAAGCCGGGTATCGAGGGTGAGGGCAAAGAAAAATTCTTCGACGGAAACAAATTGCAACTGCATAAGTTCATTTGAGCTGTTAAGACCTTATCAGACAGGGTTGCCCAAAGAGCATAACTTTGCGCACAATGAAGCCAGTTCTCTGGAAAACGACGATGCCTGAAGAAACACCGCCTGAGATGCCCCAAGAAACTGCCCCAGCGGCTGAGACTGTGAAAGCGGCTGTCGAAAAACCGATTCAAGCTCCAGAGACACCCGTTGATCCCTCAGAGACACCCGTTCCAAGCCCTACTCCAACGGCGGCGGTTGAACCTGCGCCTGCTCGGGCAAAGCCTGCGGCAGTGGAAGCAAAACCACTCGCTGATTACCTCAAAGAAGATCTTCAACCGCTCTTGCTAAAGCGCCTGCAGGCGGAGGGTGCCGCAGATCTGGAAATTACGACGGGAGAGGCTGAACTGACTGCTACTTGGGACGCTGGGGACAAGACCTTCACCCTTTACTTTGATGAGGGCAGCTTAGATGGCCGTAAGACCATTGCTTCCTCGCGTGCAAAGTCTCGTGGCAAAAATGTCCAGATGTTTATGCCCCCCGAACGCGGTTTCAAGGGTGTCGACGCCAAGACGATTACAGCGATGATCGTGATGCAGTTTACGACCACTCTAAGTTGGATCAAAAAGCCTTTAGCAAAAGTCGGAGCGAAGGCTGGAGCGAAAGCTGGTAAACCAAAATAATCCTTAATTTGGATTCTTTGGCCTGTCTTCTCGGGTCGTTGTGATCGACCAATGCTCGCCACTGCTTTGCCAGGTAATCCCACCACTTTTTCCTGTGAACCAACAGGGAATTTTCCGCTCCTCTAGAATAGATTGGTTCACTTTCGTTAATCGATTGCCGGAAACGAGGACACCTTGTAGATTCGGCAGTTGAAGAATCGAATCACTCAGCTGTTTGCTGCTTGCCCACAGGAAATGCACTTTAGAAAGCGCATCGGGAGACGTTTGGGAGAGCCACTCCTGTTCCGCAAGACTGAGATTTCCCAACAATAAAATATTCCAATTTTGGGTTTTCAGTAACAAGATGGGTGGCTCGCTGCTGGTCGCTTGAAGCTGTACTTGATTTTCGAAAAGGTTAGGTTTCAAGGATTGGAGTGGTTGGTAGAGGGTTTTCAATATTGGCAGTTGATCGAGGGTTTGCTGATAGTTTTTCGATAGGGGTGGCGTAGCACCATCTACGAATGTTCCAACTTCAATAGAGGCAAGCAATGCATTCAATCCCCCGGTTTTTTGCGCTTGAGTACCAGTCGAAATCAGAGCATCTAGCTGTGTTCGCCCCCGACGCTGCAGGTAAGGAATGAGAACTTGCGTGACTGCGTGATCATTGCCACCGTTGAGCAGCACAGTCTGGTGCTTGCTTTCGAAGACAGCCACTTCAGAAGAACCCGCAGCCAAAATACTCAAAGCGACCTCTGGGCCACCGGGGAGCAAACCGGGCAAGACGAGAACACTCATACCTGCAAGGCCAAAAGGCCAAACTGGACGGAGAACATGGCCAATCACGATCAATCCATATAAACAAAACATCTGGATTGGCAGCAGGAGTCCAGGGTACAAAAGGCTTCCCGGCAACCCATTCACTTTTAGGACTGTCCCATCGAGAACCTGTAGAATCCAGCCCAGGGGATAGTCGCCGATACGCGCCAAAGGGGGTGCAATCAGAGCAAGTAGGCTAGTAACCATACCGCCTAAGGTCAAAATCTCGACGCAGGGAACCGCAAAAAGATTTAAAGGCAAAGCGTAGGGACTCCACTGGCCAAAATCGAGGAGTTGGAGCGGCATTGTCCAGAGACTAGCAGCCAGCGTCACTGCGAGGGGCGTTGCTAGAAGCGGGGGCAGCCAGGACAGAGCACCGACAAGTTTCGGGGCTGTCACGATCAACCCCAAGGTTGCCAGAAAACTGAACAAAAAACCGAGATCCCAAATCCAAAGCGGATTCATCACCAACAACACTGCCGCCGCAAAGACAAGTGCCTTTAAAGAATCCACTTTGCGCTCAGTGGCAATCCCAACTAGGGTGGCCGCACCCATCAACCCAGCGCGCAAAATAGCAGGAGTGGCACCACTGAGGCAGATAAAAATGGCCAAACCTAGACTCCCACAGAGCACTTGGGTTTTCGGCGATCTCCCGCGCACGAAGGCAAGACAAGCAGACAGGACTAACGAAACTTGGGTACCTGAGGCTGCGAGTAGATGGGAAAGTCCAATATTGCGGTAGCGATCCTGGGTTGCTTTCGGTAAATCTACGACTTCACTTCCCAAGATCAGCGAAGTAAAAAGTGAACCTGTCTCCTGACCCAGCGCGTTTTCGTGGCTACTCAAAATCTTTTCGCGGACTTGTTCAAGCCAACCTGGTGTTGCTTTGCGAAGCAAGAACACCTGCCGGGCTTGAAACGTGGCAAAAATTCCCTGTTTTTGCAAGTAATTTCTAAAATCGAAGGCTTGGGGATTTTGCGCTTCAAGCGGTTCTTGGAGGGTGCCTTCGAGCTTGAGCAAATCTTGGAGATGCACTGTCACCGTCAAAGGTGCGCGGACAAAAAGCTTTCCTACATGGTTGTCAGCGTGAGCCTCAAGGACAAAGCTCTGAAATCCAGCATGGAGGCGTGGAGATTCTAGAACTGTTCCTTGAATAATCAATGCCTTTTCTGGAGCTAACCAGCGCAGATCATTGGGTGCTGGATGAGGATTGCGCAGATAAAGATAAGGACTAGCACTGACTGCGAGTACCCCAGCGATTGCCCAATATCGCCAACTTGGAAGTGAAAATATTTGAAAAGAAGCTACTCCCCCAAGAATCGCTATAACGCCTACGAAAAGCCAGCCCCAACTCCATCCTGAAACCAGTAGTCCAAGGATAAATGCTCCAGAGATCAAATAAAATTCCATATTAATACGACTTCTTTTATCAACACCCTGAGTTTAGAAGCGTATGCCGAGTGATTGCCAGAAAAGCGAAAAAAATGGGACAAAGAAGTGTGTGGCACCGTCTGGTTACCGCTTTTAACCTGTTAAAAATCTTTTCTTAATCAGACGATAAATTTGTATGCTTGTGCACTTTTTGGACTATTCCGAAGGGAGTAGACTGCCCGAAATACTCAGATCTTTATCTGGGTACGATTGCTCACACTCTCTAACTTTGAGGAGTCCTCAGTCCATGGTTTCTACACACTCCAAAATCTTTACAGGTCTAGCAGCCCTCACCCTATCGCTTTCTTCTGCATTGCCATCTATGGCAGCTACTTTTGCCGAAGGTATAGATGCTGGCCAAACCTTAGGCACAGCTAAAGTTGCCGATAGCTCTGCATTTGGTACTCCCCTCGATACGATCACCGGGTCGATCGCAGTCACAACTGGAAACGCCGATCTCTATCAGATCTACTTGACAGGGGGCACTTTCTCTGCCAATACAAATCTTACGACTGGCACCCTAACAGACACCCAATTATTTCTCTTTAATGCCAGTGGTATTGGAGTTGTTTGGGACGACGACACAGGAACTGCTCTACTTTCGCAGTTCTCCATCTCAAATGTGACCGCTGGTATCTATTACCTGGGCATTTCTGGATACAACTACGACCCAATCAGCGCAGGTGGGCAAATCTTTGGAACTACTCCTGGTGGTCCAACGGGTGTAGGGGGTGCATCCCCCCTAACAGGCTGGGCTTTCACATCAGGTACTACGACAGGTAGTGGGCCGTATACCATTTCTCTAACGGGTGCGACCTTTGTTCCGGAACCTTCTGAAGTCTTGGGTTTACTCGCTTTCGCTGGTTTGGGTGGTGCGGCATTCATGAAGCGCCGTAAACAAGTGTCTGCATAAGTAAATTTGAATACGAGTGGCAATATCCTCAGAAAAATTTCTGGGGATTTTTTGTGATCTCATTTCTTTCGTTTAAACAAAGCTTAGTTAACCAGAATTTAGTTAACCAGAATTTAGTTAACCAGAATTTAGTGAAGCCAATGCCTGCCCTTAACGATGGGCTGGTTAAATTTAGACAATCCCCCAAGTTGCTAATGTCTAGTTGAATTGTCTTAGTAACTACAATCCTGCGATCAGCCAAAATAGCTTCATTTTCCTGAGTTTTCTGGGGAAAATTGCATGATTTAGCCTATCCCTACTGTGTGAGGGAAAGGATAAGCTTCTTCATCAAAAAACCTCGGAGCTTTTACTCTCGAAATTTTGTCGCGTAAATCACCATTATTTGTCGCAATCCAAGTTAAATTTGGGTACTGGTGCGTTTTTTGCTGGGAAATCGATGGCTAGCTCATTGAAATGTCAGCAAAGTGCGCCCTTGGTTAAGCCTCGGAGTGCCCATGAAATTCCTCACACACCTGCCAAGTTTCTGTTTAGCGCTTGCGACTGCAGCACTTATCTCTCCTCATAGTGCCCATGCTGCTACCTTTGCAGAAGGTACAGATGCTGGTCAAACGCTGGGAACAGCGAAGATTGTTGATACTTCTGCTTTTGGCACCTCCCTCGATACAATCACCGGGAACATCCCTGTTGGTCTTGGTCGAGCTGACCTCTTTCAGATCTATCTGACTGGAGGCACTTTCTCCGCCGATACAAATCTTACTACTGGTACCCTAACAGACACCCAATTGTTTCTCTTTAGTGCCAGTGGCCTTGGCGTATTTTGGGATGACGACGCAGGAACTGGTCTACTCTCCCAGTTCTCCATCTCGAACGTGACCGCTGGCATCTATTACCTGGGCATTTCTGGATACAACTACGATCCAATCAGCGCAGGTGGGCAAATCTTTAGCGGTACTTCTGGTGGTCCAACTGGGCCAGGGGGAGCATCTCCTTTGACAGGCTGGGCTTTCACAACAGGTACTACTTCAGATAGTGGAGTTTACACGATTTCCCTTACAGGCGCGACCTTTGTTCCAGAACCTTCGGAAGTTATGGGTCTACTTGCCTTTGCGGGTTTGGGTAGTGCTGCGTTTTTGAAGCGCCGCCGCCTCGTATAATCTGCTGACTGAAGAAAAGCACTTTAACTCCCTTTCCAAAGACTTGGAGAGGGAGTTTTCATTATTTGCTGTTGTCGTCGTCAGTAATCGGCTTTGGGCGGCTGCTGAGCGTCATGACACCAAGTTTTAATGTCTCGCCCTTAATGCCGTAGGCGCTCGATGTGAAGTCAGCAGCAGTGACCCCTGTTCCGTCTGCTGTGTCGGTTGGAATACCCAGTTCGGCAGTGCGCGGCATGGTCGTGAAGTTCCACCGATCTCCAGGAGTGCCTGTTCCTAAGTTGACACCGAGGACTTGACTAAAATTAACCTGCTGTTCAGCTGTGTTGGGTACAGGAGCCGGTGGTACGGTCGCAGTAAAAGTCGTAGAGCCATCGGCTGGCACAGAAGGCGCATCTGTGCCGATTTGATAATATTGGCCAGGATGTTTGAAGCGGTACTCACTTTGGCCGTTGTTGATGGCACTCAGCGCTTGGGTAGCTTCAGTTAGCCGAGATTTATTGGTGTTGTTCAAGAAGTTCGGCAGCGCAACAGCAACCAATAGACCGACGATCACCACAGCAATCAACAATTCGACGAGAGTAAATCCCTTTCGCGCCAGAACCGATCTAAGCATGGGAGTCACCGAGAGTAGACACCGAGATTTTCACAGACCAACTCAGCGAGATCTTCGATGAATGTTTTTTGAATATTGAGGGCTTTAACCCGCCTGAAATCGTGGATACCGACCGATTCGGCTACTTCGCGGTACTCGATTTCGATCTCTTGAAGGGTCTCAATATGTTCGGAGATGAAGCTGACTGGCACCACTAACAAGGAGCGAACCCCTTGTTCTGCCAGGGAGCGAATCGTGTCTTCGGTATAAGGCTGCAGCCATTCCACCGGGCCAACCTTGCTTTGATAGGACAAAGAAATTTGATTGGGGCGGTTGAGCGATTGGCGAATCAGATCGACGGTTTCTTGGATTTGGCGTTGATAAGGGTCGCCGTCCTGTTCGATGTAGCTTACCGGTACCCCGTGAGCCGAAAAAAGAATATGGACATTATCGGGGTTTTCACACTTATCCAAGCCCTCTGTGATCCGCTCGATCATCGCCTGGATATAGCCAGGTCGGGCATACCAAGAATTGATCGTGATGCGCTCAATCTTTTGCAATTCGGGGCTACGCGCCCAGAGTTGGTCGAGGAGTTTGAAGCTCGAACCACTTGTCGAGATCGAGTACTGCGGATACATCGGCAAGATCACAAGGCGGCGGATGCCATCAGCTTTGACTTTGACAAGTGCTTCCTCTGTAAAGGGGTGCCAGTAGCGCATTCCTATATAGATTTCGGCATCGATATTGCGCTTTACCAGTGCTTTTTTGAGAACGCGGCCTTGCTGTTGGGTGATCGCCCGCAAGGGAGAGCCACCACCAATGGCAGCGTAGTTCTTGCGAGACTTTGGTGCCCGGAGGGTCGAGATCAGCCATGCCAGAGGTTTTTGCAATGGAGGGACTGGAATGCGAATGATTTCGGGATCGGCGAACAGATTGTACAAGAAGGGCTTCACGTCCTCTTGCTTGTCGGGACCACCTAGGTTCAGCAACAACACACCAACGTCAGCCATGGGGTTCTCACAATGCACTCCTCCTAAACTAACGCCCTTTTGCCAAGCCGAAAAGCCATAATTTTGACTATGAGTACCAAAATTGTGCAAATCGCCTCTGGATTTGTTGTTCTTGTTGGAATGGCTTACATGGGAAGTTGGGGTGTTCAAGCCGAGCCGACGGAGAATCTACCCTCCCAGTACGCCCTGGGCCGCGACCTCTATCGTCAAGATTGCAGCACCTGCCACCTGGCCATCCCCCCTGGGATCTTCCCGACCGAAACCTGGCAGTCTCTCCTCCAAGAAAGTTATCACTATGGCGCTCGCATCCAATTGCCGACTGGCCCAGAGCGCTTGTTGGTATGGCAATACCTCCGGGACTACTCCCGTACCCTTCGAGAAAAAGAAAAAATTCCCTTCACCTTCGCTGAATCGCGTTACTTTAGAGCGCTCCATCCCAAGGTCGATTTCCCCATAGCACCGACCTTCCGCAGTTGTTTACAGTGCCATCCTGGAGCGAGTGGGGGCGATTTTCTAAGCGCTAGCACTGATACACTCGAAAAGGCAAAATCTACAGAGCGAAAATGAACACAAAATTTGCTTCGGTGCTGCTGGGGTTGGCGGTTTTGCTCGCTGGCTGTGACCAGGCTAGAACGACTAGCACCACAACGACGACTTCGACGACGACCACCACCACTGGGAGTACTACAATGCTCGACGAAAAAAATGCAACAACGACGGCTTCTGGCCTCAAGTACATCGACGAAGTCGTCGGTACTGGTGCTTCCCCCAAGGCTGGCCAGCAAGTCACCGTTCACTACACAGGCACCCTGACCAATGGTTCTAAATTTGACAGTTCCCGCGATCGCAACCAACCTTTTACTTTCGTGATTGGGCGCAGCCAGGTCATTAAAGGCTGGGACGAAGGTGTGTTGACGATGAAAATTGGCGGAAAGCGCCACTTGATCATCCCCCCCGATTTGGGCTACGGGGCACGTGGCGCAGGTGGTGGTCTGATTCCACCGAACGCGACATTGATCTTTGATGTGGAGCTTTTAGGCGTCCAGTAGTTCCTACTTTTCTGCCAAGGGGGCTTGGGGGCGCTCTCGCTCAACCATGGTCTTGAAGCGCCTCAAGTCGTCGATCAAATTTTCATCGATCCATTTTTGAACACCCATCTGATCGAGAAAAATGCCCACGACTCCCCCCGGTATATCGAAGGCAAGGGTTAAGCGCAAATTGCAACCCATGTCGGTCGGAAAAAATTCGGCCATCCCCGAATTTTTGAGACCTGTCACCGATTCCCAGGCGATCAGGCGCAACGGAATACGGCGCACGATTCGAGAAGTCCATTCCACGATCAGTGGGGCACCCAGACCAAATTTCCAGCGGGAGAGTTCTTCTTTACCTGGGAGAATCTCGACTTCTTTGACGAAGCGCATCCAGCGCGGCAAGTTTTCCATGTCGGCCCAGATTTCGTAGACTTCTGCAAGTGGGCAGGCAACTTCAAGTTCGACGGTGCGCTCGATCATTGATCACTCCAACGACGCACCGATTGAGTGCCCTAAACAAGTATTCGATGTTTGGGGCGAGAGGGCAAGAGCTAGATATTTGCTAATCATCAACAGTTGGTACGCTGTTTGCGGCAGGAGTTGCTGTAGAAGCAGCACCCGTCGCATTAATTGCACCTGTGGAAGTACTCGTACCCGTGGCAGTTGTCGAAGTCGAAACGTTCGTACCTGATGCATTGACGACGGTAGCGGCGTTACCTGCCGCAGTTGGGCCAGAGTAGATTGTTGGCCCCGTTGCCGTCGTTCCCGGCACGATCGTCCCCGCAGGTGTTAGGTAGATCCCTGCTGAAGCAGGACTTGTGGCGTTTGCTCCTGGAGCTGTTGGCCCTAAATAAGTACTTTGCTGCGTTTGAAAAAGCGGAATGAACCCCGTGTTGGGATTATTCAGCCCTGTAATAGACAAACTTGTGCCTTGGTTTATTGCGGATGTGGTTGTGGGTATTTGTGCTACCGCAGGCAAACTTGCACTACTGAAGACTACGACACCCCAAAAAGCCCAAAAAATTTTCGACATCTCGCCCACAACCCCAAATATCGTTCTTTATATTGTCTATGTTCAAGAGCAATCCGGCTAGGGGTTCCTCATAATCTGCCTATATAAAAGCATCAAAGCGGCTCATGGGGACGACGAATTTAGAAAAGTGAGCAACTTTTGTGCAGAGAATTGGGTGATGGCGGGTATCATGGATGCGTCTCTAGGATCTTTAAGAAGACAAACATGGACAAGAGTTTCTCTCGTTGCCTGGGCGCTTTCTTCGCCGTTTCGATGCTGATCACATCCATCCCCAGCTTTGCTCAGGAAGCTGACAAGGCCAAACCAGCTGCTCCCGCTGCCGCTGATCCTGCTGCCGAAGAAAAGGCTCGTCAAGAAGAGAATGAGCGCCAACGCAAGGCAGCCGAAGTCCGCAATAAGGCGATCGAGGCCAACAATCGTGGTGTTGAACTCCAGGCGAAAAATGATAATGCCGAAGCCCTCAAAGCTTTTCAAGAATCGCTTCAGATCGATCCTAGCTACGAGCGGGCACGGGAGAATTTAGCCATCGCCTACTTCAACCTTGGCAGCGAAAGCGTCAATGCGAAGAAGTGGGCAGATGCCATCGACAACTATGAAGCAGCTCGCACCTACGACCGCGAGATGCGCGAGCGGACGAGTGTTCCCCTCGCTGTTGCCTACAACAACCAAGCAGCAGCCCTTGTCGAAGCGAAGCGCCTCGACGATGCAGTGGCAGCAATGACCCAAGCCGCCAATCTTGATCCGAAGTACCAAGCGGAGTTGACGAAGTTAAAAGCTTACCGCGACCAGGTCGCTTCCACGAAGAAGCCAGCTAAGCCAGCTAAATAATCTTTTGATTTTTAAAAGAAGCCCCTCCTCTGAAGATACAGAGGAGGGGCTTCTTGTGTCAGATTAGGGCTGGTTCGGTCTCAGGTTGTTGGCTGAGATAGGTGTACCCGCTCAAACTCCGCTCGTAGTGACGCAGCAGGAGCCGAGACTCGCTGAGGGTGATCCGTTTGTCCCGTAATGCTTTCTCGGCTTCTCGGCGGATACTCTCCAAAAGCGCTTCATGGTCGTATTGGACGTACTTGAGTACCTCAGTCATCGTGTCGCCCTTGACGACGTGTTCGACCTGATAGCCCGCGCCGCTTGGATTGAGGTGAATATGCACTGTATTTGTGTCACCAAATAGGTTGTGCATGTCCCCAAGAATCTCCTGATAGGCACCACTTAAAAAGATGGCCAAGTAGTAGGTTTCGCCTTCGTTGACTGGGTGCAACTCAAGTACGCTCTTGACATCGCGCAGATCGATAAATTGGTCGATCTTGCCATCGCTGTCGCAGGTGAGGTCGGCGAGAGTACCCCGTGCAGTCGGCTCTTCTTCAAGACGATGAATCGGCATGATCGGGAACAGTTGATCGATGGCCCAACTATCGGGGCAGGATTGAAAGACCGAAAAGTTGCAGTAGTAGGTGGAAGCCATGGTCTGCTCAAGATCCGCGAGTTCGTCGGGGATGTAGTCGAGTTCGCGGACAAGGCGCAGGATGCGTTCACAACTCGCCCAGTAGAGCTTCTCGACCCGTGCGCGCTCCTGCAAGCTCAGGTAGCCAAGGGCAAAAAGACTGAGTGCTTCTTCTTTGAACTGCGAAGCATCGTTGTAGGCTTCTTGGACATTGTCTGGGCTGATGTTGGTATAGGTTTCGTAGAGATTTTGGATGATGACGTGCTCCCCTTTGCGCAATGCTTCTGGGGTACCGACTTTCATCCCGCTCACACCCATCACATCGAATACTAAAACCGATTGGTGGGACGCAATTGCTCGTCCGCTTTCGCTCACCAAAATCGGCACGGGGACATCTTTGGCCTTGCAAGCCTCCTGGAATGCAGCAACAACGTCATAGGCGTACTCCTGCATGTTGTAGTTTTTGGAGGCGCGAAAGTTAGTTTTGGAGCCGTCGTAGTCGATGGCCAGACCACCACCGACATCCACATACTGCATGGGTGCTCCCATCTGGGCGAGTTCGACAAACACTCTAGAAGCTTCTTTAAGAGCCGATTTGATCACATTGATCGCCGAAATTTGCGAACCGATATGGAAATGCAGCAACTGCAAAGAAGAGAGCAGATCGTTTCGACGGAGGGTTTCAACAACTTCAACGATCTCACCAGCGTTGAGGCCGAACTTTGCTCTGTCCCCGGTCGAATCTCCCCAGCGACCAATGCCACGGGCAGTTAACTTTGCCCGCACACCTAAAATCGGGCGGATATTCAACTTGCGTGCCGCTTCAATAACGAGGTGCAATTCGTGGAAGCGCTCCAATACGATGATTGGCGTTTGGCCAAGGCGTTGAGCAAGGAGCGCTGTTTCGATATATTCGCTGTCCTTGTAGCCGTTGCAGATGATCAAAGCACCGGGGGTCTTGAGGGTTGAAAGGGCAATGAGCAACTCTGGCTTTGACCCTGCCTCCAAACCAAATTGAAACGGTCTGCCATATTCAACAAGTTCTTCAACGACGTGGCGTTGCTGGTTGACCTTAACGGGATAGACACCCTTGTAGACGTTAGCGTACTCGTACTCTTTAATGGCCTGGGAGAAACAATGATTGAGACGAGCAATGCGATCCGCGAGAATGTCCGAAAAACGAATTAGCATCGGCATACTGAGGCCGCGTTTTTCAAGATCTTGGACGAGATGGTAAAGGTCGATTTGACTTTCCGAGTCATTAGTCGGAGAGACAGCCACATGCCCAGCGGCGTTGATCGAAAAGTAAGGTTCACCCCACCCACCGATCTGGTAGAGACCAGCACTCTCTTCCGTCGTCCATTCTTGCATTTCATATCCTCAGTGAGTCACAGATCTATTATTGGACATTTGTCGCCAAGCGGCTACTTCGCCCATGCTGTAGCGCTTTGGGCTATTTGCTTAGCATTTTTGGCGAAGAAAAGCATGTACTGAAGAACACTTGTTCGTGGAATTATGAGGGCAAAAGGCGTGTAAACCAGTTGCTCAACTGATCCGCCAACCCCAAAGGCTGCAGTTGGCCAGTTTCAAGTTCTTGAACGACGCGTATTCCAAGGGGAGTCAGCCGAAAGCGCTCTGTGATGCCCTGACCATCCACCTCTCGCCGCACCAATCCGACCCGAAATAACCACATCAATTCATCCTCAACAGCACTTTCGCTGAGATTTTTTTGGGTGAAACTGGAATGCTCAGTAAATGTACTCGCGGCAATACTCTCATTGGCCATGGCTTTGAGTCCTAACAACGTCAAAGTGCTGAGGCGAGCCGCTCTTGCCCCCCGCTCTATGGCTTCGCGATTCAGTTCCACAACAATCCCCGAATTTCTTTTTCGCAGTTTCCACACTCTCAGCATATCTTTTGCTAACGTAAAGATATGTTAACAACCGTTCTACTCGCTGTCGTCTTGATCCTTTGGTCTCTCCAATTATTGGAGCGGGGCATCAAAGGTGGTGAGGGCTTTATGATGTTTGCTGGGGCGCTTATTGCCTTGACAGCGGTGGCAGTCTTCTGGGTACATTCTTTGCTAGCCCGAATTTTCACGATTTGAAGCAGCTCAGAGTCTTCTTAACTTAAATTTTCCCACGCAGAGAAATCGTGCTTTTCGCGTCGGTGTAATGCTTACACAATTCCAGATGAGTAAGCAAAAATTCCTACTCAAATCTTAAGGATTGTTTCATTGCCTGTGGTATATTGATGCCGGAAGCTTGGCTTTCAAAGCCTATCAGGTCGTCAGAGTAAGATGTTGAGCGATTCCTCGATCCAAGATGTTTCTTCTAGTGCACCTTCGGATCCTTTGGCAGAGTATGCTTCTCTCAAGAAGCATTTGTACACTACTGCATTGGTAATTACAGCGGTTGCATTTGTTGCCGTTTTCTTTGCCTACTCGCTCAGCACCGCGCTGTATTACTTGCTAGGTGCAGTGGGTGGGTTACTCTATTTTCGTATGCTAGATCGCAGCGTTCAGCGTGCAGATCTCGGTGGTGCGCATCTAGGGAGCGCGACGCGCGTTGGCATTTTCGCTTTGATTATGTTGATTGCGATTAAGTCAGGAACCCAAGCGATCTTGCCAACTTTTCTTGGTTTTTTAACCATAAAGCTGGCGATTTTGCTTTACGCCCTGCGCACACTGTTTGGTGAAGTTTAGGGATCGGCACTGAGAGGTTGATGGACGTGACGTTGGTTACTTTGACGAATCTGCCCCTCCTTGCGGAAATAGAGGTTGGCAAGCATCTGATCTGGCAATTAGGGCCGTTTACGGTGCATGGAGAGACATTGCTGACGACTTGGGTCGTGCTGGCAATTCTCTTGGTATTGGCTTTCGTGGGCACACGCAAATTGCAACGCGTACCCAGTGGACTTCAGAACTTTCTGGAGTACGTCTATGACTTCATCGCCGGAATCGCCCGCGACCAGATCGGTGAAAAAGATTATCGCTACTATGTACCGTTGGTTGGTACGATCTTTTTGTTCGTCTTTATGTCCAACTGGTTGGGTCAATTGCCCCTAAAGCTGTTTCAACTTCCTGAAGGAGAATTGGCTTCACCGACCAACGACATCAATACGACCGTTTCTCTGGCGTTAATTGCGCTGTGCGCCTACATCTATGCAGGGATTCGCAAATCAGGTTTTGGCTACTTCAAGCACTACCTGGAATCACCAATTCTTGCCGCTGTCTGGGTGCTCGAATTTTTTACCCGGCCCCTTTCCTTGAGTATCCGGCTTTTCGGAAACATCTTGGCAGAGGAGTTGGTTGTGGGGGTACTCGTTTCATTGACACCTTTTTTGGTGCCTGCCCCCTTGATGATTTTGTTCCTGTTGACAGGGGCAATCCAAGCGTTGGTGTTCTCGACCTTGACCGCTTCTTACATCGGTGAAGCTGTCGAAGATCACCACGATGACCACCACGAGTAGAACTACATTAGGAGATTTGAAAAATGACTGATCCGATCGTTGCTGCCGCTTCAACTATTGCAGCAGCTCTGGCAGTAGGTCTCTCTGCTATTGGTCCTGGCATCGGTCAGGGAAATGCAGCTAGTAAGGCTGCTGAAGGCATTGCCCGTCAGCCTGAAGCAGAAGGCAAGATCCGTGGCACCCTGTTGCTCTCTTTGGCCTTCATGGAATCTTTGACAATCTACGGTTTGCTGATTGCCATCGTCTTGCTCTTCGCCAATCCCTTTAAGTAAGGACTATCGCGGGGAGTGACCACAGTGAATATCTTGATGTCCCTTGAGGGAACTGCTAGCACCTTTTTGCTAGCAGCTGAAGAAGCCCAGTCCGGTGGACTGTTCGACTTCGGTGGCACCCTAGTCTTGCAAATTGTACAGTTTTTACTGTTGATGACCCTTCTGAATCTGTTCTTTTTTAGACCGATTCAGCGGGTTGTCGATGAGCGAAGCGAGTACATTCGCTCCAATGCCAGCAATGCCCAACGCCGCCTTGACGAAGCCAAATCCTTGGCAGATCAGTACGAGCAAGAACTGCGAACGACGCGCCAACAAGCGCAACAAGTGATCGCCCAAGCAGAAGCTGAGGCCCAAAAAATTCGCTCCCAACAAGTTGCGGAAGCCCAGGCGGAAGCTCAGAAAAAAACGGAAGCAGCGGCAGCTGAATTGGAAGCACAGAAGCAGGCAGCCCTCGCCAATTTGAGCGGCCAGGTGGATATGATCAGTCGCTCTTTGACTGAGAAGTTGCTTGGGACTGCACGTAGTGGAGGGTATTTCTGATGAGCTTCGTCTATGTCTTAGCGCAAGAAACAACAGAAACAGCAGCCAAAGGTTTTGGTCTCAACCTAGACATCCCTTCCACGAACTTATTCAATATCGTGATTGTCCTTGGTCTGTTGATCTACCTAGCGCGGGGCTTTCTGACCCGTACCCTCGGGGAGCGCCGTCAAGAACTAGAAACGAGCATTAAGGAAGTCGAAAAACGGGCGAGCGAAGCGGAAACCCAACTCCAAACTGCTCGTAAGAACCTTTCTACCGCGCAGGCTCAAGCACAGCAGATTCTCAGCGAAGCCCAACAGAATGCCCAACGCTTGCGCCAACAGATCCTTGAGCAAGCCCAAATGGACATTGCTAAGGTTAAAGAAAGCGTCGATAAAGATCTGCAAAATGAGCAGCAGCGGATTTTGACCCAAGTGCGCCTCAAAGTGGTACAAGATGCTTTGGCCCGCTTGAAAGAAACCCTGCCAGGGGAATTAGACGAACAAACTCAACGCCGACTGCTCGACCAGAGCATTCAGCAGGTGAGCTAGGAGGCGGTTCATGCAACAAGGCAAGATCAGCGAACAGGTTTCGCAGCGCTACGCTGAAGCGCTCAAGGGGCTGGCCCTCACCCAACCAGGACTTCTCGAACAACTTGGCGATGAAACCGCTGGGATCATCGAAGTGCTGAAGGCTAACCCAGATCTCAGCCGCTTTCTGGCTTCCCCCCTGGTACCTCCCGGCGATAAGAAGAAATTGCTGGTTGGTGTGTTCGGCGGCAAAGTCAACAATTATCTACTCAGCTTCATGCAATTACTGGTCGATCGTCGCCGGATCGCCTTCTTGGCAAAAATTTGTGAAAAGTACCAAGACTTGCTGCGTGGCATTCAGAAGACAACTTTGGTGCAGGTCATCTCCGCAGTACCGATTACGGACGAGCAAAAAAATACGTTGATTCAGCGTGTGCTTCAACGTACTGGAGCGAAGCAGATCGAAATGCGCACCAGCACCGACCCTACCTTGCTCGGCGGCATGATTCTTAAGATTGGCGACGAGGTGATCGACGCTAGTCTGCGCGGTCAACTGCGCAAACTGACCCTCCAATTGACCACTTCATAACCCTAGAGGACAGGCCCTTATGTTTAGTATTCGCCCCGACGAGATCAGTTCAGTCATTCTTGAGCAGATCAAGCAGTACGACAATACGCTTCAAGTTACCAATGTCGGTACCGTTCTCCAGGTTGGCGACGGGATTGCCCGTGTCTACGGCCTTGAGAAGTGCATGTCTTCGGAACTCTTGGAGTTTGAAGATGGCACCATCGGGATCGCCCTCAACTTGGAAGAGGACAATGTCGGGGTGGTTTTGATGGGGGATGGCCGCACCATTCAAGAAGGTTCAACCGTGAAGTCCACAGGTCGGATCGCCCAGATCCCTGTTGGACCAGCGATGATCGGTCGGGTGGTTGATGCCCTTGCCCGTCCAATCGACGGCAAAGGTGAGATCAACTGTACTGAAACCCGCCTGCTTGAATCTCCTGCCCCTGGGATCATTAAGCGCAAATCGGTGTATGAACCGATGCAGACAGGGATCACGGCCATCGACGCGATGATCCCGATTGGCCGTGGCCAACGCGAACTGATTATCGGGGATCGTCAAACCGGAAAAACCACCGTCGCCCTCGATACGATTCTCAACCAGAAAGGCAAAGGCGTGGTCTGTGTCTACGTTGCCATCGGCCAAAAAGCGTCTTCGGTCGCCCAAGTCGTCGAGGTCCTGCGCGAACGTGGAGCGATGGAATATTCCATCGTGGTTGCCTCAAACGCCAACGAACCTGCCGCCCTCCAATTTTTGGCTCCCTACACCGGTTGCACCCTCGGCGAGTACGTCATGTACAACGGGGTGACATTGCCAGGTAGCGACAAAAAAGTAAATGCTGCCCTGCTGGTCTACGATGACCTTTCCAAGCAAGCCGTGGCCTACCGCCAGATGTCCTTGCTCCTTCGCCGTCCACCAGGACGCGAAGCCTATCCAGGGGACGTATTCTACCTGCACTCGCGCCTCTTGGAGCGGGCTGCTAAGCTCAGTCCCGACTTAGGTGAAGGGTCTCTAACTGCATTGCCGATCATCGAGACCCAGGCCGGGGACGTTTCTGCCTACATCCCCACCAACGTGATCTCGATCACAGACGGTCAGATCTTCTTAGACTCCGGTCTGTTCAACTCCGGTTTGCGCCCAGCTATCGACGCAGGGATCTCGGTTTCGCGGGTCGGTGGTGCAGCCCAGACCAAAGCGATGAAGAAAGTCGCAGGCCAACTGCGCCTCGACTTGGCTCAATTCAGCGAACTAGAAGCTTTCTCTCAGTTTGCTTCTGACTTGGACAAAGCCACTCAGAACCAGTTAGCTCGTGGCCAACGCCTGCGGGAAATCCTCAAGCAGCCCCAGTACTCTCCCCTTTCGGTGGCGGAGCAAGTGGCGATTATTTACGCTGCCACCAATGGCTACTTGGACGAAATCGGGATCAAACAGATCTTCACCTTCAAGCAACAATTCCTTGCTTACTTGAGCAAGAGTGTCCCCGACTACGGCACCGAAGTTGAGACCACCAAGCAACTCACCGAGAAGGCGGTTGCACTGCTTAAGCAGGCGATTACCAACTTCAAGAGCACCTTCGTCAAGGCATAACTTGCGAAGAGTCTCGAAAAAACTTCCTGATTCCCAGAGGATCAGGAAGTTTTTCATCAAAGAAGTATTTGTGAGAACCGTTAAGATCTGTTAGAACTGGAGTCAGTTTCGTGGATTGTCCGCAACGGCGTTTAAGCCGCCCGAACTTCCCATATGCAAGATAACCCCTCATTGTTAATGGCCACGGTGGTAGCCGAAATTTCTCTGTCGTGGCCTGAAATCCTTCTAAGACTTACTGCAGTTCTTTTTCTTGTTCTGCTGAACGCCTGCTTCGTCGCCACCGAGTTTGCACTTATTTCTGTGCGCCGCACGCGTATCGAACAACTTGTCGAAGCAGGCAACAAAGCAGCACTGTCTGTACAGCGCTCCCAACAAGATTTAGATCGCTACCTCTCTACCTCTCAGCTGGGGATTACGATTGCTTCTCTCGCCTTGGGCTGGGTCGGGGAAGGGACCATTGCGGCACTTCTCGATCCGATCTTAAAAAGCATTCCAGCGCTTTCTTCGCCTGAAGTTGTGCATACGATCAGTGCTGGGGTCGCCTTTACTCTGATTACCTACTTCCATATCGTCCTTGGCGAACTTGCTCCAAAATCGATTGCGATCCTCTATCCAGAGCGCGTGGCACTTTTCTTTGCCCAGACCAATGAACTTTTTTACCGCTTGCTTGCACCGTTCCTGAACTTTCTCAACTTTTCTTCGGCTCTGGTTCTGCGTATTGCCGGAGTCAAAGAAGTTCCGAATATTCACAATAACCAAATCAGCCCTGAAGAGCTGCAGCTTCTGATTGCGGCTTCCAGTGCCTCTGGCTCCTTAGATAAAGATGAAAAAGAACTGTTGGTCAACGTCTTCCAGTTCGGCGATTCTGTGGCCATCGACGTGATGATTCCCCGAACTTCCATCGATGCCATCCCGGTGACAGCCACGGTCAAAGAAGCCCTCGACGAAGTTGCCGACACCGGGCACACCCGCTATCCCCTCTACGACGACTCCCTAGACACGATTCGGGGCATGGTGCATATCAAAGACATCGTTACCCGCATCGCCCAGGGTGAACTTCAGATGACCGACAGGATTCAGGCATTGTCGCGCCCCATCCAGTTCGTGCCTGAAAACAAACGGATTTCCGAACTTTTGACTCAGATGCAGCGCGAACGCCAAGCGATCGTGATCGTGATCGACGAATTTGGCGGCACAGCTGGGCTTTTGACCATGGAAAATTTGATCGAACAGATCGTTGGCAATATCGCCGATGAAGGTGAACTGATCCCCCTCGATATCATCAAGCTCGACGATCTCAATGCAGTCGTTCAAGCCCAAACAGATCTTGAAGATGTCAATGATCGTTTAGGAATCAACTTGCCTCTCTCCGATGATTACAAGACCCTCGGCGGGTTTTTGATGTACGAATTGCGCAAAGTGCCCGAACCAGGGGAAAATTTCTTGTTCGAAGGCATTGAACTGACTGTCCTGGAAATGGAAGGTCCTCGATTAGAACGGATCAAGATTTCCAAGCGACCTCAAGAACAGGCAGAAAAGCCTAGCATCGATGTGGCAAGCCAAATGAAGGCTGAGTAAAGTCTTTAAGAAGATTAAATATAGCTTACAGGGCGCAAAACTTCTTATCCTGAGATTAATGAAGAACTCGGAAATTCGGGATCACCTGATGTTAACCTGAATCCACAGTTATATTCCTGGCTGCCAAAACCATTTCAAAATGGTTGATATTCTATTACAGGATGCTTTTCACCCTAGGAGGCGCGTATGCAATTGGCCATCCACGGTAAGAACATTGAGATCACCGAAGCAATCCGCGAATACATCAGTCGCAAGCTAGATAAGGTCCTCTCGCACTTCGATCAACTCACCGTTGGGATCGACGTACACCTATCTGTTGCTCGCAATCCGCGCATTGCCGATAGCCACTCCGCTGAAGTTACCGTCTATGCAAACGGCACGATTATCCGCGCCGAAGAAAGAACCGAAAACCTCTATGCCAGTATCGATCTTGTCTCCGATAAACTTCACCGCCAATTACGCAAATATAAGGAACGATTACAAAAGAAGCCACGACCGAAGACAGCCCTTGCCGTCGTGGGTCAAGTCCCTGTCGATCCACCCAACCTCGAACAGTCCCCAAGTCTGCCACGGGAAGTCGTCCGCACGAAGTATTTCGCCATGCCGCCGATGACTACCGAAGAAGCTGCCGATCGCCTTGCCTTGGTCGGTCATGACTTTTTCATGTTCCGCAATGCTGAGACAGGGGAAATCAATGTCCTCTACGAGCGGAACCACGGTGGTTACGGCGTGATCGTTCCCAGAAACTAATTCAGAGCTTGCAATACATTTCAATACGCCAGTAGAGTAAAGTTCTACTGGCGTATTTGCTTAAGACCCTTCTAGCTAACTTGTATGCTGATTTTAGAATCCTGGTAAACCTGAAAGGAACTCCATGGCGACTGAAGTTCGACTACTTACCCCCAATGAAGTCGAGGCAGGAATCACCAGTTTGGCTGCAATCCTCTTGGATGCTGTGACCAGTGGTGCCTCAGTGAGTTTCTTGGAAAATTTCACTTTAGAGATGGCCAAAAACTTCTGGATCGGGTTGCTTCCAGCGGTAAACCAAGGCCAGATTCTGATCCTGGGTGCTTTGCGAGATGGCCAATTGGTCGGCACTGTGCAGTTACACATCAATACACCACCCAACCAACCCCACCGTGCTGATGTCGCCAAGTTGCTGGTTCACCGCAGTGCCCGTCGTCTCGGCATTGCTCGAAAATTGATGCAATACGTTGAAGAGGTTGCCTTAGACTCTAACCGCTGGTTACTAACCCTCGATACCGTGCCAAATAGTCCAGCCGAACAGCTCTATCTCTCCCTTGGATATGTGGGTATCGGTATCATTCCTGGCTACGCTCTGCTGACCGATGGCAGACTCGGTGACACCAAGATTTTCTACAAACAACTCGCCTCTGGCTAACTTGTTTACCGGGATGTGTTTTGTATTTTGATTGGCGCAAAGTGTGGACTGCGGCCAATACGGAGGTTTCTTTTAAGGGTTTACGTGTATTTGCGATGGTATGTTTATGTGATCTTTGGGATGATGAATTTGTGGTTACGGAAGCGCAAGCACCTGAAGCCAATAAATTTGTAAGGGGAGATAGAGAGACGGGGGAGCTTAGGCTCCCTTTTTTTTGGTTTATACTAAGCGACGGAGTAAGAGCATTTTTTGACCCCGATTCCTTGGACCCGTCGTCACGTACTCACCCTTCGAGACTTCACTCGTCCCGAATACACGCTGCTTTTGCAGACGGCTAGCAGTTTTCAACAAGTTCTCGCCCGGCGCAACCGGAAAGTACCTACCCTGCAAGGCCGAATTGTCGTCAATCTCTTTTTTGAAAGTTCGACGCGCACCCGCACTAGTTTTGAGTTAGCTGCAAAAGCGCTCTCTGCCGATGTGGTCAACTTCACTGCTTCGACCTCCTCGGTGACCAAGGGCGAAACAATTTTCGATACGACCCGCACTTTTTTAGCGATGGGCATGGACATTGTCACGGTTCGCCACCGTGACAGCGGTGTTCCCCAAGCGATTGCCCACGATCTCGAACAGTTGGGGAGTACAGTGTGTGTGATTAACGCTGGCGATGGGCAGCATGAGCACCCTACCCAAGGGCTTCTGGATCTGTTTACCCTCTGCCACTTGCTAGATCCGACAGATCCGCGTCCTGAATTGCTGGCTGGCAAAAAGATCGCCATCGTGGGTGACATTCTCCATTCGCGGGTTGCTCGCTCTAACCTTTGGAGTCTTCAAGCCTGTGGGGCAGAAGTACACCTAGCTGGACCACCGACTCTCTTGCCGAAGGAATTTTCTAGCTTGGGGGCAACACTACACTACAGTCTTGAACCAGCCCTAGAGAACGCCGATTTTGTCATGACCCTGCGCTTGCAAAAAGAAAGGATGGGAGACTATTTGCTGCCAAGTTTGCGAGAGTATCACCATTTTTATGGTCTTACCCACGAACGCCTGAAATGGTGTCGCCCCGACGTGCGGCTTTTACACCCTGGCCCGGTGAACCGTGGGGTCGAACTCAGTTCGGAATTGCTCGACGATCCGCGCCTCAGCCTTGTTTCTCAGCAAGTCACCAGCGGTGTGGCGGTGCGGATGGCGCTGCTCTATTTGTTAGGCGGTGGCAAAGTTGCCTGAGATAGAGATCTTTGCGATTGGCGTACAGGCACCGAAACCGCTCTAACTGCCAGCCGAAACCGCCTGGATCTGGCTGGCATAGGCCAAACCCGACGCGTAGGAAGATTTCTGACCAACCAAATCGATCAGTTCGATGTAGAGAGCGGAACAGACGAGGCTGCCAATATAGACACGCCTACCGTACTGGGGATGGACGACGACGTGGCAACCACCCACAGCTTCCACAGCAAAGCCGGACACAAGCCGAGCCGCCCGAATATCGCTCCAGTTCTGAGTACTCCAAAATCGAGGCGGATCGACATCGTTATCGCGCACCCGCACAGGCAGGCCGTCGATCGGGTCAAATACCGTCGAGCGATACCCCCGGCGCTGCAATCGGCGAGAAACTTTGAGGGCTTCGGCGATGAATCGTTCGCGGGCTTCGTCCTTTGCTTGTTCTGCTTCTGGGCCAAAAGTGATCAGATCGACGCCGGTATCTTGGAAAAAAAGAGCCAAGGAATTGGGAGGCTCCGCCCAGCCAGGGAGCAGACCTTTCCAATCGCCTCGAAATACACCTGCTGCCGGATACCAGAGAATCTGCAATGTCCCTACTCCAGGGATTCGCCATTACTCAGATTCTATCAGTGTGCTACGGCAGTCGTGGGAGCTGGAGTCGGTTGTGGAATCCATGTTTCGCCGTACTTTTCCCGGAGGGCGACAAAGGCATCGACTTGACCCTCTGCGTACTCCCCTGGCTTATCCCACTGCAAAAATAAACTGAGACTTGGTTTTTCGCCATCGGCTTTCAAAAAGCGCACAGTGTAGGTGGTGAAATTGCCCCGTTTGGAGGGCAGTTCTTCAAAGCGCACGAGACCGACTTCGGCCATATTCAGGTGAAACTCAAAATGCTCACTGTGCAGATTGGCGTAGTGGGGGAGGTGTGGGACAAAAAAGAGCCCTTCAAAGAAACCCCGTGCTTCCAGCACAGCGGTGTCGTTGGTGACAATGAAGCGCAGGAGTCCGAGGCTTGGGCATTCTTCTAAAAAAGTTTTGAGCGGTGCGTCCATGAATCTCCTTCCGTTTTTTTCATAGTAGCGAAGTTTGAATGTCGCTTTGCCGTACTTTTTGGGGTTGGCATTGTTGGTAGAGTTGAAAGTGAACTCTCGCACAGGAAGATCACGATGCGCAAACTACTCGCGGCTACTTTTGGAATGGCATTCTGTTTTGCTTGTCTACTGCCGGTCTCTGCCCAGCCAGCCGGAAATGGCCGCATGTTCGATACCTTCACCGATGGGATTGTGCAGGGCATCAACAATTCCTCCTGCGAAGAATTTGCTTCTCGTATGCAAGAAGCCCGCAACAAAAAAGGCGGTTCGAATGGTGGGATGAAAGACCGTATGAAGGCGATGATGACCAAAAACCCCGAAATGCGCCGCCAACTCGTTAACAAGCTCGCAGGCCCAATCGCCAACAAGCTCTTCGACTGCAACCTTCTACCAAGCTTTTAGAGCGTTATCCTAGGAATAGCAACCTTGGGGGCACGATGGCACGGATTGTAATTGTCGGTGGTGGCTTTGCTGGCCTGACCACAGCATTAAGCCTCGAAAGCTACACGTGGAAAGGCGAACGCCCAGAAATCCTGCTCATCGACAGTAGCGAACGCTTCGTTTTTGCCCCCTTGCTCTACGAATTAATTTCTGGCGAACTCAAAAACTGGGAAGTTGCTCCCCGCTTCGAAGAACTTTTAGAAAATTCGCAGATTCACTACAAACAAGCAACGGTCGAAGGCATCGATCTCGACAATCGCAAGGTTCACCTCAGCGACGGTACTGCCGAATCCTACGACAGCCTCGCACTTACTGCTGGCGGCGTTACCCCTGTGGATTTTGTGCTTGGCGCTCGTGAATTTGCTCTGCCTTTTCGGGCGTTCGCCGATGCGCAAACTTTAATTGCCCGACTAAAATCTGCTCTGGAATCTGGCGCGGATCCTGTCCGCATTGCCTTGGTTGGTGGTGGTGCCAGTGGCGTTGAACTTGCCTGCAAACTAGCCGATGTCTTGAAGCTCAAGGCAAGCATTACGCTGTTTGACCGCGAGAAAGAGATCCTGAACGAGTTTGGCGCACCAGCACAAACTTACGCCCGCAAAGAACTCAAAGACCGCAATATTCGTCTGAGCCTCGAAACGAAGATTCTCTCAGTGAACAGCGATGGGCTAACGCTTCAAGCCCTTGGCAGAGAACAGGAGATGCTCCCCTTTGACATTGTCCTTTGGACTGTCGGCACAGCCGTGCCTGCCCTCGTCAAAGCCTTGGATGTGCCAAAAGATGCCACTGGCAGGCTCAAAGTCGAACCGACGCTTCAACTAAGTGGCTACCCCGAAGTCTTTGCCTACGGCGATTTAGCTGCAGTCCTTGATGACAAAGGCCAAAGCATTGGCTCCACAGCCCAAAGCGCCTACCAGGAAGGTCAATTTGCAGCATGGAATATCTGGGCAACTCTCGAAAAGCGTCCACTGCTCAACTTTCGCTACACTTCCCTCGGTCAGATCCTTGGTCTTGGCATAGACGGCGGCTTCGCTTCGTTGCTGGGTCTGCAAGTGAGCGGCAAACCCGCCTATGTTCTGCGCCGTCTTGTTTATCTGCTGCGTATGCCCACCCCCGAACAACGCCTCAAAGTTGCCCTCAATTGGGCTGCCGATCCGCTGGTTCGTTGGTTGGATCGATAACTTCCAATCTCTTTCGGACTTGTTATAGCTATTCAGTCATTTGTCCTCAAGCCTTGGCAATGAGTGGCATAAGTGAGTAACCGCAAAACCTTGATTGAAAGCGAGTTTAAAGGGATGGACGCGACAGGATTCGAACCTGTGACTTCTACCGTGTGAAGGTAGCACTCTACCGCTGAGTTACGCGTCCGTGGTCTCCAATCGTAGGCTAGAGAGCGAATATCGTCAACGCTTGTGAACGCAATGGTGTTTACAACCAATGTCCGGTACCTGTGCGGCAGTTGTTGAAGCGTACAAGATCTTGCAATGCTCTGGAAGAGAAAAAAATGGAGCAATGCGGGTGAACAATGAAAGGGCGTACTGGGTGGCATGGCGGCAGTTGCAGGGTGTTGGGCCAGTTGGTATCAAAGCCTTGCATGAGCATTTTGGTTCTTTAGAGACTGCTTGGAGAGCAAGTCCTATGGAATTGCAAGCCGTTTCAAAGTGGGGAGAACTTAAAGTTCAGAACGTCGCTCCCCAACGCAATCGATGCGATCCCTTTAAAATTCTGGAGCGTTTTGAAAAAGCATTTCCTCCTTTTTGGACACCTGCTGATCCCGACTATCCTCCACTCCTGCGCGAAATTCCCGATCTACCCACAATGCTTTTTTATCGGGGGAAACCACTCTCCCATTGGCCCCCCACAGTCGCGATTGTTGGCACGCGCAAACCCACCGAATATGGCCGAACTTGGACAAAAAAGATTGCCCAAGCCCTCTCCCGTGCTGGTTGCCTCATTGTCTCAGGATTAGCTCTTGGCATTGATGGCGAAGCCCACCAGGCCACATTGGATGCTGGTGGATTAACAACTGCTGTTCTCGGCAGTAGCTTAGAGGCGATCTCTCCACCGACCCATACCGCCCTTGCCGGAAGAATTGCCCGTGTTGCCCCTTTGTTGAGCGAGTATCCCCCCGGTACTGAGACAATTCCGACGAATTTTCCGTGTCGCAATCGCATTGTGGTTGGTATGAGCATGGCGACGATCTTGATCGAAGCCCCTGAGCGCTCCGGTGCTTTGATTTCCGCCCACCTTGCCTGCGAATACAATCGCGATCTGTACGTACTGCCTGGGAGTTTAGGCGTTGAGCAATCAGTTGGGGCCTTAAAACTGATCCAGCAAGGAGCAAGACCGATCTTGAGCGTTGAAGGATTGCTCAATGATTTGGGTCTCGCGGTTGTCCCTACGGGGCAAAATCTGGAAATTCCCATCGGGCTTCCTGACGAAGAAGCGGCACTCCTCAACCTATTGGGAAACGGAAGCCAAAGTTTTGACGAATTGGTGGCCAAAACTGGCCTCGCTACGGGCGAATTGGCGAGCCAATTGCTCATGATGGAACTGAAAGGTCTGATTGCCCAAGAAGCAGGGTTACGTTACGCGAGGAGATGGTGAAGGACGTGCTAGCGTGATCATGGCTTTGGATGGTATCTATGCGGCGCATTGTTGGAATGTTGTGTGTGATCTCGCTCTTGGCGGGCTGTGGTACGACGAGTAAGCCAGCAAATATGGATGCGCCACGAGTCGCAAAAAAAGGTTTAGCAGGTAGTGCCCGCACGCCCGAAGGGATCATTCTTCGCGTAAAAACAGTCGAGCGCTTGTCAGATTCACAGGCAAAGCTGAATGTGGAGTTGTTTCATCCGGGGGCTGTGCCCATACCACAGATAGTGGGACCGAGTAATTTCTTTGTCGCCCCCCAAGGCAGTTCCGTCGTGCCGACGATGGTCACAGAGCTCGAAAAATCTAGCCTCAAAAAAATAACCCTTGCACCCCGCGAAGAAGCAACTGGCGAAGTTCTCCTAAAACTTCCGACGGCAGAAGCCTACCAGGTCTACTACGGCGCTACGCCAGAGGTTTCTGTGAGAGCCGTTGCTGTTCCAGGGAAGTAAACGGGTTATTTCGAAAGTTGCAAATCGTATTCCATGCGCCGTGCTGTCCAAACGGCTGCTGCTTGACCGTGGAGTCGAGCAACCAACTGGAGCGCCATGTCGATGCCAGCTGAGATGCCTGCACTGGTGACGATGTTTCCTTGATCCACAACCCGCTTATTACTCAGCACTTCTATTCCTGGATAGGATTTGCCTAAGCGTTCAATGCTCCCCCAATGGGTTGTCGCCTTTAAGCCAGAGAGCAAACCCGCTTCAGCGAGCAAAAATGCG
Organism: Gloeobacterales cyanobacterium ES-bin-313; assembly: GCA_014379585.1. Lineage (GTDB taxonomy): Bacteria > Cyanobacteriota > Cyanobacteriia > Gloeobacterales > Gloeobacteraceae > JACMLN01. The sequence continues at coordinate 32,728 of JACMLN010000091.1, forward strand.
CCTGTACAGACACTTGCTGTAATTTCTACCTGGCCAGCGATTCGCGAGATCCAATCGATCACGGTGCGATCATGAACGAGGGCACGGGTTCCCCAGCCACCGGGGACGACGAGGAGATCGAGCTTTGGACAATCTGCAAAGGTGAACTGAGGCTGAACAGCCAGACCACCGATACAAGTAACAATTTTTTGCTCCGCTGCGATAGTCACTGCTCGAAAGAGTTGAGATTCAAAGTCTTCGTCGTCCTTGGGCAGACGCGCCACCGAAAAGACCTCGAATGGGCCACAAAAATCCAACACTTCGACATCGTCAAAAATTAAAATACCGACAGTGCGCATAGCCATCTCCATGTGTGGATAATTACTGAAAAACGTATTTTCTTGCTGTACCAACTGCAAAGATCACAGATCCAATATTGGCTTGACAAGCCTTAAACTGTCTTCACTGACTGACCCATCAATTTGGCAATCCTGCGTTCACTCGTTCTTTTTCTGGTTGCTGGCCTGTGTGAAATTGGGGGCGGCTATTTGATCTGGCGAACCCTTCGTTCCGGTGGCAGTCTTTGGCTTGGCATCTTAGGTGGGGCGATTTTGATCCTTTACGGTATTCTCCCCACTTTCCAGACTGCAAGCTTTGGAAGGGTCTACGCTGCCTACGGCGGTATCTTTATTGCGCTATCGATCCTTTGGGGGTGGTTGGTGGATCGAACCGTTCCAGACCGCTATGAAATCATCGGTGGACTGATCGCCTTGATTGGCGTTGGCATTATCATGTACTGGCCAAGGAGCTAATTTATGCGTAACGATCAAGATATTGCTAACTTGATTCTCTACATCCAGACGGAAATTCAGTTGTTTCAAACCACAGGTGAACAAAAACATCTTGAAAATTGCTTGCTCGAATTATCGAGATCGATCGATGACTTGGAAGTGCGTCCATGGTACGACGAACTGATTGCCCATCTTCGCGATCAACTCGGCAGACTTGAAGAATGGGACTGAATCCAGCAAACTATTTCAAGAGTACTCTTTGTAAAAATTCACCGTTAGTCGCTGCACGTTCAGCCCAAGCAGCACGCTGGGTATCGCTGAGGGCAGTACCTTTGGTGTAATGTTCGAACCATTGCCTATAGAGAATATCCGCTTGATTAGGGAGATCGCGCAATTCACACCCTGGTGCATCGATCTGCTGGAGCAAGTAGGCGACTTTTGGATCGTAGATCAGGCCCCAAACACGACTGCCACTAGCAGCGGCCATCAAGACACCATGAAGCCGCATTGCAATCGTAAATTTGACTGTTTGGAATAGCCCAATTAACTTTTGGGGATCTTCGATTACAACCACTTGACTGGGGCCACGCAGCTGATCACAGATCTGCTGGGCTAGTTGCGTATCCGTATTTTGGAAAGGGACACAGAGTATATTGCCCCCTGTAGCGCGTTGAAACTGCTGAAGGGCTTCGATGATCGTGGCCAATCGTTCCGGGGTCAAATCGGTGTGGTTTCGCAAGATCACCGCAATACGGGGGGCAGGACCCTCAATGGCGTAAGGGGTAGCCTGCAAACCCCAGACAGGATCGCAGGTCATCTCAAAGGGAATCCCCCAATCCCCGAGCATCTTGGCGGAGCCTTGATCCCGTACCGAGATAGCTGT
>JACMLN010000092.1 GCA_014379585.1 Gloeobacterales cyanobacterium ES-bin-313
AACGTGGGCAATCTAGCAGTCAAAGAATATCTGATCACCGCAATCTTGGCAGGTGATGTAAGTGATAGGGATTTGGTCGGCGCAGATTTGCCCCGTGCCAGCCTGGGCGGAGCCTCCCTCAATGGTCGGAACCTCTCCCGGATCCGCCTCATTCTCGCTGATCTTAAGGAAGTAAACCTGTGTGGAGCCAATCTGACCTCAGCCAATTTGGTCGGTGCCAACCTCCAAAAAGGCAATTTGTCCAACGCAAGATTGCGGGATGCCAAATTAGAGGCCGCCACTCTGTCTGAGGCCAATCTGCAACGAGCCGACCTTTGCCGTGCAGACCTACGCAATGTCGATTTTCAAGGCGCGGATCTACGAGGTGCAGACTTTTCAAGAGCAGATCTTGAAGGTGCTGATCTGCGGGGCGCGGATCTGACTGGAGCGGATCTGCGGGATAGCAACCTCCGAGCCACACAGCTTGAAGCCGCGAATCTCTCAGGCGCTGATCTCAGCCGCTGCGACTTGGCCGCCGCTATTTTTTCTGAGCAGACCCAAGTCGCCAATGCAGATTTCTACCGTTGCCACGGAATAGACCGATCCTTAGCGGCTCAACTGGCTGAACGAGGCGCACTCGGTTTTGGCAGAGTTTCCCGACCTGCGCTCGAAATTCCTGACTTTCTGGTTCTCAAAGAAAAGCAGACTGAGACAGTTCAAGATGCTGAAACCGAAACCATTGCCGTTGAAACTGCAGTGGCAGAAGAGGGCGAAACAGAAGTTCAGAGTGTTCTTGCTGAAGATGCTGTGGTCGCACCGCTTCAAGTTGTTGAAGTACCTGAAACAGTGATTGAAACCGTTCAAGTTGACGAAATTGAGCCGAATCAAGTGCTCGAACTGTTTGAAACAGTGGCTGACCCCAGTCAAGTCGTTGAAGTCACCAATCCTCAAGAAACGACTCAGCCTTTAGTGAACAAGCCAAAGACAACCAGCACAACCAAGCGCAGAACAACTCGGAAGACACCACCAATTAAGTAGTAGTGTTTATATTTCGCTACTAGAAGTTTTCTTTCTCTGCTGCCAACGCCAGAACTCAGCGGCGACTACCGCACACAGCAACCACCAGACGAGTTGGACGGGGGGGCGAAACCAGACTGTGTCTGTGAAGCCATCGACGAGTAGACCAACGATGGCACAGGTTGCAGCGGCGCTCCAAAGGGCACTTTCATCGGTGGTCAGTCTGCGCGCCCACGTGACAAGCCCTTGGAGAGTCGTAGCCAAGACCAACCAAACAAAAGTCAGCAATCCAGGAATGCCCATCTCGACGGTAATTTCCAGTGGAATCGAATAGGCGCTCAGGGCGTTGAACTTGGGGCGCTGAAAAAATGGGTAAATTGCTTCAAAGGTACGGTTGCCAGGCCCAATGCCCGTAAGCGGAAAAGCGCGGATCATGTCGAAAACTGCCGCCCAGACGTTGATGCGAAAGTTGTTGCTCGAATCTCCCCGCCCTGTAAAGATGCTGGAAGCCCGTTCCCGCAGAATCGGCACAGCCAGAACCACTAAACCCAACAGAACAAAACTGCCGATGACCAAACCGATTGGAATCCAAATCCGAATCTGCGGCGAAAAGCGCTCTGAAAACCACTGAAGTAGCAAAAAACTGAAGAGCAGGCTTGTCACCACCAAAGCAATCCAGCCACCCCGCGAAAAGGTGAGGACGATGCACATTGCCGCCAAGAGACTGGCAAGCCCACCCACCAGTTTTGCTCCCCAAGACTTCCACACCAAGAAACCAACGATCCCTAAGGGAACTGCGGCGAGTAAATAGCCAGCCAGCAAATTCGGATTGCCCAAAAAACTGTAGACGCGGGTTGTATCGGCGAGGCTCGATTCAGGATCGACCCAGGTTGCCAGGGCTGCTGCCCCCGTACGCCATTGGTAGAGTCCAAAGAGTGTAACTGGCAATGTCGTCGTGAGATAGGTTGCCAAAGCGACTGTGCGGGTACGAGGATCGCAAAACAAGTGGGATGCCAGAGCAAAGACGAGCAGGTAAAGGGTAATTTTCACCCATCCATCCAGGCTCAGAGCTAACTGCGGTGAACCGAGTAGTGCGATGAACGCACTCAACCAGAAAGCCGAGACAGGCAGCGCCAAGGGCAGATACGCCCGTCTTTGCAGAGCAAACAGCAGCACAGTCGAAACAGCAGCGATTAAAAGAATGCCACCGACGACTTCTGTTGGGAAGAAGGGGGAAACGATTAAAAGTGCCATGAGCACAATCAACGCAGTCGGCACCATCACTTTTGATATCGTGCTCCCCTCCGCCCAAGGGCTTATTTTTGCCTGTAAGCGCCCCGGTAAACTTGATTCCCACCAGGGTTGAAGTGAAGTCTCAATCAAAGCGATGTTTTGGAATCCGCCCCAAATTAAACTGCCAGTGAACCAGCGCTGCACCTTATATTCCGACAACAACGCCAGCAGCATAACTTAGAAACGAAACTTCTTGAAATAGGGCAAGTTGCATTGCACAAAGATGTCGAAGCAAGAACTTTTCTAACTATTTGCCCGACTTCCTCAAGATTCAGACCTGAAACACGGTAGTAGAACAACGACTCGTGATACTTGAGGAAGCACTTGTTCTCTGTATTATGCCGTTACCTATTCCTAAACCGACTCCGACAGACCCATGGTTGAGCTTTCAGCCAGGATCGTGGCGTGAATATCTTGATGTTGAGGCTTTTATTGCTGAAAATCATAGCGCCTACCGAGGTGATGTGGACGGGTTGACAGGGCCATCAGATCGTACCCAATCCCTGTGGCTTCAGGCGCAGATGTTGCGCCAAGCACAATATGCACTGGCGCGGCGTTCCCAAGCCCATCGCGTTTCCATGGATGCGCCAAGAGAGCCAGAATATCTCGATCAAGAAGAGGAATTAATCCTTGGATTTCCGAAGCACAGTGCTGGGTCAATGGAGAAACTACGTTTATTAGATTGCCGTCAAGTTGCACTCTACGGGGCAGCGTATCTTCAAGAATCTGTACCGATTTGGCAAGCGATTATTCCTAAAGTCTCCGCTCTTGCACAGAGCTACAAGATCGATCTTCGCCGTCCGGCTGCAACAGCTCAAGAAGCAATCCAGTGGACGTACTTTGCATTTTTGGCCTGCCTCGAAACCGGAGTATGGGATCAACTCAGTTTGATTGGACTTGACACTTTTTTTGATATCTATCTTCAACGCGATATTCTTCGAGGGATCTTGATTGAAGAAGAAGCCCAAGAACTGATCGATGACTTTTTGATCAAATTGCGTTTGGTGTGCAGTATGCCAAATCCAGTTGGTGGGGAGGGATTGCATTTGCAACTACCGATTGCCGAGTTTGGGCAAGTCACCCGAACAAGCTATCGGCTTTTGAATACGCTGTATACCCTAGGAGCAACAGCGGAACCACAGCTCCTCGTTTTGTGGTCTGCAGATCTGCCAGAAACACTCCGTCAGTTCTGTGCAGAACTAACGACTGATACCGCCTCTTTGCGTTACACCAGAACACGCAATGCCCGCACAAGCCAGGTTCTTTCGTATCGGCCTGAATCCTTAGGTCAAAACTACCTAGAGCAAACAACAGTCCTTTGTCAGAAAATTGATCAAAATCTTCAAGAACAGAATCTTGGCATCAACATCTTCAAGCGGGAAACCCTTGAGGGAGTGCTTTCCCATCCCCATAAATTTATCCCGCTCACGCTGCAATTAAGTGAACGCGCCGCCGATCTTCAGACAATAACAGCGACTAAACGCCTGGAGATTGTATTGGATCTGCTGGAAGCATTGCAGTAGTTTCTTCGCCTTCTTGCAGGTTGTGGAGGCGTTGATAGAGACCAGGGCACGCCAAAAGTTCGCGATGATTACCAACCTCAGCAATTTCACCTTGATCTAAAACAACGATCTGATCCGCCTCACGGACAGTACTCAAACGGTGAGCAATGATAATCACGGTGCGGGTACCAAAGATGCCTTCCATCGCCAATTGAATTGCGCGTTCCGATTCGTAATCCAGACTCGATGTCGCTTCATCGAAAACTAAGATATCCGGATCCGCAACAAGAGCACGGGCAATACCGAGGCGTTGGCGTTGGCCTCCTGAAAGGCGCATCCCCCGTTCACCGACGATTGTGTAGTACCCCTTCGGCATCGTGTTCACAAATTCATCGACACGGGCAATCCGGCAAGCTTCGCGCACCTGCTCTGGGGTTGCCATTGGATTGCCGTAGGTCAAGTTATCGAGAATCGTCCCATTGAACACATCGACTTCTTGGTGGACGATGGCGAGACGTTTGCGATAGCTGGTGATATCGAGATCTTGAATATTGGTGCCGTCGATCAAAATCGCCCCAGTTGTCGGTTCAAAGTAGCGAAAAAGCAGTTTTACGAGAGTCGATTTGCCAGAACCGGAGCGACCCACAAGGGCAATGGTTTGACATGGTTCGATCAACAAGTTGAGATTGCGGAGCACTGGACGATTGGAATCGTAGCCAAAGCTGAGATTGTTGAGTTCTAGCTTGCCCGTGAATAAGTAACGGGAACGATCTGCTTTTTTAGCGTGGGCGAGATCGAGGGCTTCTGCGCTTTCGGGTGTGGCCATGAATTCATGAAAGCGCACCATTGAAGCGTAGCGGCGGGCAAATACTTCGGCCAAATCGCCGATGGGCGAGACTTCTGAGTAGGCCATACTCGCAACGGTGAGGGTCGTAATGAAGTGCCCAATGCTGATTTCGCCCCGCAAAGTTGCCGCCAAGGTGAAAGCTAACACCAAGAAAACACAGAGTTGCACCAAGGTCGCGCGCAGAGTATTGAGTTGGACGTAACCTAAGTGAATCCGGTAATCTAAGAACAAAAATTCCCGCTTAAAGCGTTGTTCTTGACGTTTGAGTTCTTCCGCTTCCGTGGCAAAAGATTTGACCGTCTTGATATTTGTAATGATTTCAGATGTGCGGCTTTCAGTTTGCTCTGTGTAATGATCGAGGCGTTCTTCGAGGGTAATGAGCTTTTCGAGCTTCGAGAAGGTGAGCGCCAAAATCACAAAGAATGAGGCCAAAAAGGCGCAGGCGATCCGCCAATCGATGCACAAAATCACGACAAAAATACCGACAACCCGGACGCACTTTGGAATCCACTGTCCGGCAATTTCTGGGTACGTCCAGGCATGGTTCGAAATACCACGGGCCACCAGACCCGCGATCCGGCCAGGATTGTTCTCGTCGTAGTACTCCAAGGGCAAACGCAGTAACTTAGCAAGTGCATGCTGAAAGCTATCCCGACGGGCACGAAAAGTAATATCCCAGTGAAACCAATGGCCAATCCAGGGCTGAATCGGTGCACGCATCACGCTCACAACAAAGATGATCCCCAGCAAAACAGCCAAGGACAGCCCTGCATCCACAGGTTTTCCGAGGCGCCCACCGACAAAAGCAGCAAAGCGCAAACATGGGCCATCCATGGGCTGCTTGGATAAGACATTCAAAATCTGCCCAGTAAAATAAGGAATCGCCAAGTCGATCACTTCAAACAGGCTAACCGCGCTAATACTGAGGATCGACTGCGTCCAATAGGGCCGAAAAAAGCCCAAAATCTTTCTAAAATTCGACATATCTGTCCTCGCCTGCGCCTGCAATATAGCTTAACAACTTGCAATTTGCAGGTCTAGCTAGCGCACTACCAACACCGGACATTGCGCGTGATGAATCACGTAGTCACTGACACTGCCCAGAACCAAGCGTTGAACATTCCCCAAGCCACGGGAACCGACAATTAAGACATCTACAGATTCGCGTTCGGCAATCTCGCAGATCATGCTACGCGGCGAACCCATTTCGAGCAGCATTTCACTTTTGACTGCGGCAGCGACGCACATTTCGTGGGATTGTTCGAGTTGGGCTTGGGCAATAGCACGGTTCGACGCATCCAAGTCAGCAGGGGTGACCATTTGAAGTGGTAGCGGTTCTCCTGTTGGCAGCATCGCTGGCCAAGCGAGGGCATTGGTCGGCTCGGTCACATTCAGCAGAAGCAAAGTTGCATCGCAGGGCTTGCCTAGACGAATCGCCTGTTCTAGAGCGCGATCACTGGCGGGAGAGCCATCTATGGCGATCAAGAATTTCATATCTTTCCTAGTTCTAGCTTGCTTTTAAGCACTTCTAAGCCTCGTGCGTACTGAGGATCGGCAGCAGTAGCAACCTGATTGGCTTTGAGGGTCTTGAGCAAAGCGGGTGGAATCAGCGCTTTTACGTCTGGAACGATCCCTTTTTTGTGAATATCTTTGCCAGAGGGGGTGAGGTAGTGGGCAATCGTGACATTCACGCCAGCGCCATTGCTGAGGGTGTTGACCTGTTGAATGATGCCCTTGCCAAAAGTTGTCGCTCCGACAAGCGTCGCTCGGCGATTGTCCTGGAGAGCACCAGCCAGAATTTCACCAGCGGAGGCAGTACCCCCATCGACCAAAATAATCACGGGTAGTTTGGTGTGGGGTCGCCCATCGGCCCTAAGTGTCTCACGGAGACCTTGGCGATCAACGACGGAGACGATGGTTCCATCTTCGAGGAACAGATTGGCGATCTCAACTGCGGCTTCGACAAGTCCGCCTGGATTGCCCCGCATATCCAAAATCCACCCTTTGGCACCTTGGGCGGAGAGGGTATCGATTGCTAGTTGCATCTGCGGTGCTGCTTGTTCCGAAAATTCCTGCAACTGGAGGTAGCCGAATTTGTGCTTGCCGAAAGTGCGCAGGGAAGATTCGACCACGGGAATCGTAATCGAGCGCCGGGTGATCGTCAAACTGACCATTTTCTTAGCAGAACGGCGCAGCGTCAGTTTTACAGGCGTTCCGCTTTTGCCCCGAATGCGGCGGGAGATTGTTTCTAAGGCGACCCCTGTTGTTGTCTGGTCATCGACAGCCGTAATCAAATCCAAGCTTTGAACACCAGCGCCCTCCGCAGGTGAACCTTTGAAGGTCTTCACCACCAGGGGCAACTTCTCTTTTTTGGACAGACCAAGTGCGATTCCAACACCAACGAGTTCGCCTTTGGTCTCTTCTTTGAGTTCAGCAAATTCTTTCGGTGCCAGAAAGCGTGTGTAAGGGTCGTTGAGGAGGGCGAGGGCTTTGCGGATGGCTTTGTAGGCATCTTCATCGCTTTCGTAGTTTCGCGCAAGCAGTTGGCGGCGGACGGCTTGCCAATCCTGTTTGTTAAATGAACCATCTACATATTCGCGATCCACCGTCTGCCAGACTTCATCGACAAGAGACTTTGGAGCGTTGTTGAGCTGCCCAGCTAAGCGGGCAAGCACAGGTGCCCCGCCAACGATTAACAAGCCCACCAGAGCGAGGGGCAATAGAAATTTGCGCTTTTCCGCCATAGCAAACGCCCAATACGTTGCATGATCTTAACCCCTGGAATCATTGAGCGTAATACCAATACAACGATTGCCGCACCAATCCCAGAAACATGACTTGCCAAAAAGCTATGTGAATCTCGATGTTCTGAAAACCCGTAAACGTTTCAGCGAGTCAGCCAACGGGCGGCATCTTTGGCGTGGTAGGTCAGGAGCAGATCTGCTCCAGCGCGCTTCATCGACAGAAGTGTTTCGAGAACGATCCGTTCTTCATCCACCCACCCCTTGAGGCTGGCCGCTTTGACCATGGCGTATTCCCCGGAGACATTGTAGGCTGCCACAGGGAGATCGCTCGCTTCTTTCACTTGATGAATGATGTCTAAGTAGGCCAGGGCGGGCTTGACCATCAACATATCTGCACCCTCTGCGATGTCGAGGCGAATTTCTTTGAGGGCTTCACGGCGGTTCCCAGGATCCATCTGGTAGGTGCGGCGATCGCCAAATTGGGGAGTAGAGTCGGCAGCATCGCGAAAAGGACCGTAATACGCACTGGCGTACTTGGCGGCGTAGGAAAGGATGGGCGTATCCATAAAACCAGCAGCGTCGAGGGCGCGACGAATCGCACTGACCATGCCGTCCATCATGCCGGAGGGAGCAATGATATCGGCGCCAGCCTCCGCTTGGGCGACCGCAGTCCGTCCTAAAATTTCGAGGGTTGGATCGTTGAGGACTTTGCCCACAGTATCCCCAGGAACAATCACCCCACAGTGACCGTGATCTGTGTATTCGCAAAGACAAGTGTCAGCGAGAACAAGCAAGTCTGGTAGGGCTTTTTTGATGGCCGCAGTTGCTGCTTGGACAATGCCGTGATCGTGCCACGCTCCAGTCGCACCAGCATCTTTTTGTTCAGGAATGCCAAAAAGAATCACCGCCGGAATACCAAGATCTGCGACTTGCTGGGCTTCTTCAACGGCTTTATCGACGGAGAGCTGATAGACACCGGGCATAGACACGACTTCTTTGGCAAATCCACTCCCTGGCACGACAAAGATCGGACTGATCAAGTCATCAATCCGCAAAAAGTTCTCGCAAACAAGACGGCGCATGGCAACGGAGGTGCGCAAACGGCGCGGGCGATGGGCTGGGAACATGGCTCTGATTCTCCTATTTCTGATGCCTACGCTAGCACTCCCAAATTTATTTTCTCCGCTTATGGACAAAAGTCCATAAGCTCGTGTAAAATACAAATGGGTGAATGGACAAGCGTCCTAAACCCGTCAACGAAACTCAACGGAGACTCCTCGATGTCTGTTAGTGCCGTCCTTAGCGCCTATACATCCGATGAATTCAAGACCCTGGCTCCCCGTCCCCATTGCCAGTGGAATAACAAGTCCAAAACCAACTATGGATTGCTGATCGACCGTCTGAATGTTGAGACGGCTCAGTTTAGCCATGCCGTTGCCCTCAAAAATGGTTGGCGCAAGATCGCCCAAGAATTTAGTGGTTCGCCTCAGCCCGTGGATTGCCTGATCACGGCGAATCCAGTGCTCGTTGTCCTGCGGCGCGGGCTGACCAAAGTTTACGATCGCGCTTCCGGGGAATATCTGGGCGTTTACAACCGCAAAGAGCACAGCACCCTCAACATCAGCAAAGTCAGCCGTTTCCTCGTCTTTTTGGCTGTGCATCACAAAGAGGGCTATCAATTGTTACATCCCCAGCCCATGCAGCTGTCCATGAAGGGGGTGCAGCGCGGTGCATTTCTCGAACCCGGTGGCCACATCGATGTCTTAGATAAGGCAGTCGAACAGTTTTACCCTGGAGCACCAAAGTTCGCCTTTGCCACCCATGTCCAGACCACTCCAGAACTGCGCGGTCAATCGGGCAATTCCTCTTTGGTGACATGTTTGGCCAAGCCCCAGGCTATCGGTACTCAGGCCATTCTGGATGGGTACTTTATCGGTGAGGAGAACCTCCATGTCGTGATGGCAGCCTACGAAGCGACCAAGAATTGGCAGGCCACAGATGCAACAGCATCACCTTCTCCCCAAGCAGAAATCGAACAGGTTTAACCTCGACAGGACAGACAGCGACGGTATTCCTTGAGTACCGTCGTTTTTTTGCCATCAATCCGCCAACACCTGTCCCCGCGTCTCGATCACAAGGGGCAAAAAGCACAGACCGACGAGTGGTATAAAACCGACGTAAAAGAGCGTGTTGAGGGCTAATTGCAAATTCCCTTGGGAAGCAATCGAACCGACCAAGAACGGGCCACCCGCAGCGATCACGCGTCCGACGTTGTAGCAAAATCCTGCTCCTGTCGCCCGCAACCGAGTTGGGAAAAGTTCAGGCAAGTAGTAGGTAAAACTGCCAAACACACCAAATACGGTGAGTCCAATCGGAAAGTACAGATAAAGCCGGGTGACTGGGGGCAAGTCGAGGCCGAACGTCGCCAAGACGGCAAGACCAGAAAGCAAAAAATAGGTGGCAAACATCGCCCGTCTGCCCAAGAATTTGGCAGCTGGCACCGTGAAAAGGGTACCGATCAAACCACCGAGGTTGAAACTGTTGGAAGCCAGAGCTTTCCAGGCTTCGATCAAGCCTTGCTTATCGGCGGCCACTAAATTGCGTGTTGTCGCTTCGACTTGAGCGAGTCCTGTGGCGACTATGGGAATAAATGCGTTGCAACTCCACCAAGTCAATAGAGCAGTCATCGCCATCAATAGGCCACTGATGGTGAGGGGACGGTTCTCAGGACTAAATAGTTCTGCGATGGTGGGTGGTTTGGACTGATCGCTTTGCTCCCACTTTTCTGGCTCTTTGATCAAAAAGCGCACCACAAAAGCGGCGAAGGCAGGCAGCAATCCAAACAAGAAAACATAGCGCCAAGACGTTTCGGGGCTGCTTTTTAGCAAGGATCCAGCCACTTGGAAATTTAAAAAGGTTGCGAGAAGCAAACCAATGGGAGCAGAAGTATAGAGAATTGCCCCAGCTTCGATGCGACTTTTTTCAGGTACGACTTCGGCCACCATGGTCGCGCCTGCTGCCCACTCGCCGCCGATGCCGAGGCTAGTGAACAATCGACAGACGATCAGTACCCAAATATTGGGAGCAAAAGCACAGCTAGCGGTTCCAAGGGCATAGACAATGATCGTGATTAAGAGTGTTTTGGTCCGCCCGATCCGATCTGCTACAGCTCCGAACAAAATTCCCCCAACTGCCCAGCCCAGCAGCAGCAAAGAAGTGAGCAGACCCGTCCAAAAAAACGTTGCTGACTTCGCTTCAGGGGAACCGATGGCAAGGCCCAATAGAGTCGGTACACAGTTTGGGGCGACAAAGTTGAAGAGCAAACTGTCAAAAATATCGAAGCCCCAGCCGAGCCAGGCCGCAAAAAGCACAGTCCATTGATACCGGGTTAAACTCAGCATTGCACCGCGATAAAGAAAATCTTGTAGAAGTAGAGTACAACATGTGCTCAGCGATCTTGAGGGAAGACGCTTGGAATTCTCCAATTCAGCCTATCGGTCTTCACTCTTGAGGTAGATCGCAGCCTGGATCGAAAGTCATATTCTTGGCACAAGCAATACAAAATAATACGATGTCTTAAGGAGTTCACGATGGTTACTGCGCCCAAGACTCATGAGCACCAGCGCCCGTCTCCCCGCAAGCCCCGTGCATCCGAACGTCCCTACATGGGGGCCATTCCTTATCGAGATGCTCAGGGCAAGATCCTTGGTTCGACATTTCGGGTTTGGGCACCCTTCGCAAAAAAAGTAGCAGTGATCGGGGATTTTAACCAGTGGTCTAAAACAGCCAATCTTTTAGTCCCTGAAGGCAATGGCAACTGGTCTACTGATGTCGCTGACGCGATGCCGAATCAGGCTTATAAGTATGTCGTGATCGGCCAAGCCAGCGATGAAGCGCTCTATCGCAACGATCCTCGCGCCCGCTACCTTGAAGCCGGAAACTCGGTGATTATTGACCGACAATTCGACTGGGGTGATGAAAACTTTCAAATGCCTGCCTGGAATGAATTGGTTATTTACGAAATGCATATTGGCACTTTTACCGATGTGCCGGGGAGCGATCCAGGCAGTCTCACCAGTGCCCTCAAGAAGTTTCCTTACCTCCAAGAATTGGGCATCAACGCCATCGAAGTCATGCCACCGGCTGAGTTCAATGGCCAATACTCCTGGGGATACAATCCTGCATTTCCGTTTGCCATCGAAAATGCGTTTGGCGACCCAGATGCTTTTCGAGCTTTTGTGAAAGAAGCCCATCGCCATGGCATCGCCGTGATTATGGACGTGGTCTACAACCACTTTGGCCCCGATGCCCTCTCCATGTGGCAGTTCGACGGGTGGAGCGAAAATGGCAAAGGAGGCGCTTACTTCTACAACGACTGGCGGTGCTGGACGCCCTGGGGAGATACCCGTCCCGACTATGGCCGCGACGAGGTTCGGCAATTTATCCGCGACAACGCGATGATGTGGCTCGAAGAATATCGAGTCGATGGTCTTCGCCTCGATGCCACTGCCTTTATTCGCAATGTTTACGGCAACGACAACGACTCTGGAAATGATCTGGCTGAAGGCTACGGCCTGATGCAATGGATCAACGAAGAAGTCGATGATCGTCACCCATGGAAGATTACGATCGCCGAAGATTTAGGCTGCAACCCCTGGCTAGTTAAATCCACAGAGGAAGGTGGGGCTGGTTTTAGTAGCCAGTGGGATATTGGCTTTTTGGGTCGGATTCGCCAGAGTTTGATCGTGCCTAACGACTACGGGCGCGATATGCACGCCATCGCCGAAGCCATTCAATTTCGTTTCACTGGTAATGCCCTCAGTCGGGTTATCTACACCGAATCCCACGACGAGGTTGCGAATCTAAAGGAACGCCTCCCCGAAGAAATCTGGCCAGGCAATGCCGGCAGTTGGTTCTCCCGAAAACGCTCAACCCTAGGCGCTGCTTTAGTGCTTACTTCTCCAGGGATCCCAATGATCTTCCAGGGGCAAGAATTCCTCGAAGACCGTTGGTTCGACGATCAAGATCCCCTCGACTGGAGCAAACTTGAGCAATTTGGTGGCATCCACGACCTTTACCGAGACTTAATTCGGCTTCGCCGTAACTGGCAGGATAATACCCGTGGCTTGCTCGGCCAAGAAGTCCAGGTGCATCATCTCAATAACGAAGACAAACTGATTGCCTTTCACCGTTGGGAAGAGGGTGGGGCAGGCGACGATGTGATCGTCGTGATGAACTTTGCAGATCATCGTTACAATCACTACACCCTCGGTTTTCCTCGTCCTGGCCTTTGGCGTGTCCGTTTTAATAGTGACTGGGATGGCTACAGCCCCGACTTTGGGAACCATCCAGGCTTCGATACCGAAGCGACGACCATGCCTTGGGGGGATACAGACGGAATGCTATGGGCGGGAAACTTAGGTATTGGCCCCTACAGCGTTCTCATCCTTTCCCAATGAACCCGATGTTTTCCTTTGTCAAAAATGCCCGGCCCCTTTCTCCGGCGGCTGAAGCGTCTTTTACCCGACGCTTAAATCGGGTAGTTTTGATTCCAGCTTTGTTTATGTTTGTTCTCGTCGGGGTACTTCTTGCGCAGATCAGCTATCTCATCTCCGTGACCCAGTGGGTTGAACATACAGATCAAGTGATCGTTAGACTCTGGACAACCCGACAGCTGATGCTCGACATGAAAACTGGAGAACGGGGATACTTACTCGTCGGCGATAAGCGCTTTTTGGAACCCTACAAATTGGCGGCGAGGGAAATGCCGCATTCATTTTCTCAGGCGATGGAACTCACAAAGGACAACGCTGAACAACAAGAACGTCTGCGCAAAGTGCAGTCAGACTTTGTCGATTGGCAGTCCTTTACGGCCAAAATGATTCGATTTCGCGAAGACAATAATCCACTATACAAAAGCTTTGCTTTGAATTTAGAGAGTGAACAGCGCTTAGACACGCTTCTTAATCAGATGATCGCCATATCAAACGCTGAAGAGAAGCTGCGTGAGCAGCGCAATAATAGTGTCAAGAAGCTTATTCCGATGTCGATTTTGGGAGCTGTTTCTGCCGCTGTTGTTCTTGGTGGGGTGCTCACATTTCTTGCTCGCAAAGAATTATTTCGGCTTTCGGACAAGTACGAAGAGATCCTTAAAACAACTTTTGAGCAAGGGGAAAAACTCCAACAAAGTTTTGCCGAATTTCAAACCTTATCCGATGCAGTTCCCCAGATGGTTTGGAGGGCAGATCAGTACGGAGCTGTCGATTATATGAATCAGCGCTGGTACGAATACACCAACACCACTTCTGAAGACAATGTGGGCGAAGGCTGGAAGCAGATCTTGCATCCAGACGATCGCAAACGCGTCGAGACAGCTTGGCTAGAAAGCGTACTTACCGGCCAGCCCTACGATTGTGAATATCGAATGCATCGTGGGAGCGATGGCAGCTATCGTTGGCATGTTTCACGGGGCATTCCGTTACGCAATAGCACTGGCCAAATCGTCAAATGGTTTGGAAGCACAACAGATATCGATGCCCAAAAACAGGCTGAGCAAGTCCTCCAAGAGCGTGCTCAGGAGTTGTTGAGCCTTGCCGAAAACTTGCAATCGAAAACCACTAGCCTTGAAAAAAGCAACCGAGAGCTTGACCAATTCACCTACGTCATTTCCCATGACTTGAAGGCTCCGTTGCGGGCAATTTCAAATCTTTCCCACTGGATTGAAGAAGACTTTAGTCAGCACTTATCAGAAGAGAATAGCCAGCAGATGCAACTCCTACGAAGCCGAGTACGGCGCATGGAAGATCTGATCAATGGCCTCCTGCAATTTTCCCGCATCGGGCGTACTGAAAATCATTACAAGACGATTCATGTCGATCAACTGCTCTTAGAGGTGATCGACAGCATCGATCCACCGGCTGGATTTCAGATTCAAATTATTCCAGAGATGCCCATCATCCAAGGCGAAGAAATGCTACTTAGACAGGTTTTTGCTAACTTGATCAGCAATGCCATTAAGCACCATAGCGGCTTAGAGGGAAATATTACGATATCGTCGCTCTCCAAAGGCAACTTCTATGAATTCGCTGTGAAGGACGACGGCCCAGGGATTGCTGCTGCCTTTCATGACAAGATCTTTGTCATTTTTCAAACCCTTCAAGCCCGCGACAAGCTTGAGAGTACAGGCATCGGTCTATCGATCGTCAAAAAGATTATTGAATCCCAAGGCGGAACGATCTGGGTTGAGTCCATAGTCGGATCAGGGACAACTTTCCGATTTACTTGGCCAGCGAATGAAACGACTCAGAGTGATCTCAAGGGTTGATGAGTTATGTATGAACGCCTACACATTCTGATTATTGATGACGACGCGGTAGACCGAATGCAGTTGCGCCGTGCCTTTAAAGGAATGGGTGCTTCCTGTAGCGAGGCGGAAGATTGTGCTTCTGCTTTGATTTTGCTTAAGCGGCAGTCCTTCGACTGTGTCTTTATCGACTACGTGCTCCCAGACGGGGATGGTCTCAATCTCGTTTCGGAAATTCGTGCCCTCGGTGTTGCCTACCCACTCATTGTTTTGACTGGTCAAGGGGACGAGCAAAAAGCCGTACAGTTTATGAAAGCTGGGGCTTCTGACTATATGACCAAGGCGAATCTCACCCCAAGTTCCCTAGGCCAGGTGCTCAGAAGTGCCCTGCGTGTCTATCAAGCCGAAGAAGCGACCCGTCAGGCAATTCAGAATTTGCGGGACAGCGAAGAGCGCTACCGCCTCGTGATCGAGGGTAGCAATGACGGAATCTGGGATTGGGACTTCCAGACGGGCAGAACCTTTCTTAACGACCGCTTCTTAGAAATTGTGGGCTTGACGAGTCTAAATTTTGGCGGAAAAATTGTAGATTTTTACCAATTGATCATCCCTGAAGATCGTCTTCGTGTCCGCAAAGCTTTCAAACTGCACTTTAAGTATCGGGTTGAATGTGCGATTGAGTTTCGCCTGCAGCGACCTGATGGGCAGGTACGTTTTTGCCTCTGTCGGGGGCAATCGCTTTACGATGAGCAAGACAAACTGGTTCGAATGACAGGGATTCTTAGTGATATTAGTGAGCGCAAATGGTTCGAATCTGAGCGAGATAAGCTCCTTGAAAACGAGCGTCAAGCCCGTCAAGAAGCACAGAATGCAAACCGAATGAAGGATGAATTTTTAGCGACGGTTTCTCATGAACTGCGCACCCCCCTCAATGCAATTCAAGGTTGGACCCAACTTTTGCAGCAGAAGCGATTGCACGGCGATGCGATCACTAAGGCACTCGATACGATTGAGCGCAGTGCCCATATGCAAAATCAGCTCATTGAAGATCTTCTAGATGTCTCGCGAATTGTAGCTGGTAAGATGCGTCTCCAAATCGTACCGATTGCGCTGCATCACATCATCGAACAGACGTTAGAATCGATTGCTCCCGCTGCCACCGCAAAAAGCATCACCTTAGTCTGTCAATTGAGTCGTAGTCACCGCCCAATGGTAGGGGATGTAGATCGATTGCAGCAAGTTGTTTGGAATCTGCTTTCCAATGCGATCAAGTTCACGCCTACCGGTGGTGAGGTGCTCGTTAATCTCGATTTTACCGTGGACAATGCCGTAATTACCGTAAAAGACAATGGCCAGGGAATTCCATCAGAATTTCTGCCTCTCGTTTTCGAGCGTTTCCGTCAATTAGATGGCAGCAAGACCCGCCAGTACGGTGGTTTGGGTTTAGGTTTAGCGATTGTCCGTCACTTGGTTGAGTTGCACGGTGGAACGGTTGAAGTTGCTAGCGATGGAATCGGCACAGGGTCTACCTTCACCATCCACCTTCCCCTCCCACAGCCTTAGTTCTGCTTAGGTAGGGACTTGAGATCTTGCATCTCGATAAAGACTTCTTCTGATTGCTTAACAGTGAGAGGAATAACGAGGGGCTGTAACTGTTCAAGCATATAGGCGGCAGTAGGCAAGGTCTGTTCAAGCTCGTCAATTGGGCGAGGAATGATCATCACGGCATGGAGTTCACCGACTCGCTGGGCTTCTTGAATACCTGCTTCCATGGCGTAAACCACATCGGCAACATGTCCTTGAACAATCCCCGTGACGAGGCCCGATCCAATCTTTTCGTAGCCGATCAACTGGACTTCCGCAGTTTTGAGCATCTTATCCATGGCAGCAAGTAAAGGTGGAAACCCTCTTGTTTCCAGCAAACCGATCGCTTGATTGCTGAGATGGTCAAAATCTTTTTTGCGGACGAGGTGAGGAATACGAGTATTGATCGGCAACTGTTCTTCAAGATCTTTCCAGGGTCTAGGTAAAACCAGATAAGTCACTTCTTGATCGAACTCTTTGCCTTTTCTGACCCCAGCTTCAACCGCAAGGCGAACATCAGCCGTTTTGCCACGCACAATGGCAGTGCACAGTCCAGCCCCAATTTTCTCGTAACCGATCAAAGTCACCCCTGCCGACTTGAGCATCTCATCGGCGATCCCGACGATCACGGCAAAACTGCCAGTGGAGACAAGTCCAAGCGCTGCTTCCATGGATGACCAAAGTGGTACTGGCTCAAGCGTAACATCGAACTCTCTCTAAGGGGCGAGAGGGTTTCAATCCCCAAGAAAGATGTTTAGTCAAACTGTTTTCACTATTCTTGGCTCATCAACAAGTTTGAGAACGCATTGTTATGAGAGACGAACTCGCTACTCCAATGACTTTTGAGCAGAAAGAAGGTGTCGCCCAAGATGCCGCCATTTCTCATGAAGAAGATACAAATTTTGGCCTTACACCTGAATCTTTAAATCACCATGTTGCGCCAAGAGAAATTCTTTTGGCATCTGCATCCTACGCTCAGGCTGCCCTCGGTTCTGGAACAGAAATTCAAGCTTTTCAACAAACTTCCGAAGAGCCGGAAGTCTGGAAGGCTTTGATCACAAATGAAGATAAAAAAGCCATTCTTGTTGCCAAGCGAGTTTCCCGTGGCTACGACCTCTATGTGGAAGATTTTATTGGCTCCACTGAAGGTCAGATCTAGAGAAACATCAGATAGACTTTGCCCCAGTTCATTGGAAAATGCCCTAGCGCACCACTGGCTCTGACTGGGCGACGATCTGGCCATCGAGTAGCGAGATTGTACGCGTCGCCCGTCCAGCAAAGCGGGGATCGTGGGTGACGATGCAGATCGTTGCACCCTTGCTATGGAGATCGTCGAGCAGATCCATCACCGCTGAACCGTTGGCCGAATCCAAATTCCCGGTTGGCTCATCGGCCAAAAGAATGGCAGGCTTGCCAGCCAGGGCACGGGCGACGGCAACACGTTGCTGTTGCCCCCCAGACAATTGGGCGGGGTAGTGACTGAGACGATGGGACATTTCGACGCGATCAAGAGATTCTTTGACCCGCTTTTTGCGCTCTGCTTCATTCAATCCCCGGTAGGTAAGCGGAAGCTCGACATTCTCCGCCACGGTCAGATCTCCAATCAAATTGAAGCTCTGGAAAATAAAGCCGATTTCTCGATTGCGCACACGGGAACGCTCGGCCAAATTCAACTTTTCGACGGATCGACCATTAAGTTCGTAGCTGCCAGTCGAAGGAGAATCCAATAGGCCAAGAATTGACAGCAAGGTCGATTTCCCGCAGCCACTTGGCCCTGAAATCGCAATATATTCTCCAGCTTGAACATTAATATCGATTCCACTAAGGGCGCGGGTTTCAACTTCGTCGGTTAAGAAGACTTTGGCAACATTTTGTAAGCGAATCAGAGACATCACTTGCTCCTAGATTATTGAAGACGGATACGTTCGACATTTTCTTGGGCGGCAGTGTCGGAGAGAATCACCCGATCCCCCACGGAGAGTCCACTGAGGACTTCGATTGTGTTGACGGAACTGCGTCCCAATTTGACCTGAACACGCACAGCTTGCTGACCATCAGCACTCAGCTTAAAGAGCTTTACCGTGCCATTTTCTTGACCAAAGGCTGGTCGGCCAATCGTCAACACATTTTTGAGGCGTTCAAGTTCGATGGTGCCATCGACGCTGAGATCCGGTCTTGCTCCCTTTGGCAGTGAGCCATCGAGTTGAACATCGACGGTGACTGTGCCATTTTGCACCGAAGGGTCGATGCGGCTCACTCGACCAGCGACGATGCCGTTTCGGGTATCAATGCTGGTCGGTTGGCCTAACTGAATATCTTTTGCCTGGGTTTCGGCGATCCTGAGACTGGCTTTGAGATGCCTAGGATCCGCTACCCGAGCCAGGTTTGTGCCAGGTGTGACTTGTTGACCGAGGTCGAGGGGCAACTGCTGAAGGACTCCGGGGGTTCCCGCTTTCACTTTGAGCGCTGCAACCAAACTTTGACGGAGGCGAAGTAGGGCTTGGAGCTGATCGATCTTTGCTGTTTGTACCGCCAACTGGGCATCGGTGGCCTGAGAGGCAATGGCGAGGCGTTGCTGTTCAAGTTGGGTGCGGGTCGCTGTTTCTTCCGCTTTAACGGCAGAAAGCTGATAGGTCAGCCTTCCGATCAGCCCCTGCTTTGCCAGTTCTTCGTTGGCTGCAGCCTGCAACTTTGCTTGGCGGGCATCGGAGTTGGCCGTTGCCGCCGTTGCTTTTTGGGTGAGCAATTGACTGGTGAGTTGTAC
Organism: Gloeobacterales cyanobacterium ES-bin-313; assembly: GCA_014379585.1. Taxonomy (GTDB): domain Bacteria; phylum Cyanobacteriota; class Cyanobacteriia; order Gloeobacterales; family Gloeobacteraceae; genus JACMLN01. The sequence continues at coordinate 19,034 of JACMLN010000092.1, forward strand.
CCGCAGATTGGCGTACTCGGCGCGGGCTGCTTGCAGTTGAAGTTGGGTTTCGAGTGCCGACTGTTGCAGTTCAGGGTTGCTCAGTTCGAGCAGCACCGTATTCGCTCCGACCACGGCACCGGGTCGCGCCAAGATGCGCTCCACCCGGCCAATGCTCGTCGCTGCGATCCAATGGAGATCCGTCGGAACCAGCGTACCGAGACCGCGCACCTGCCGGATCATATCGCCGCGCTTCACGGTATCCACCCAGACTGTTCCCCGATCGACTGAGGGAGCCGCTGGTTCCAGCCGGGAAAGACCAAGGGCCAACGCTGCCACACCAGCAAGGCCGATCCCAGCGAGGATCACCGTCCGTATTCGCCGATTTGGGGTATCTAGACTACGAGGAACATCCATTAATTCACTCCTGACGTAAAGCAATCATCGGATCAACGCGGGTTGCTTTCTGGGCGGGTAGGTAACAAGCAAGCAATGCAGCAAGAGCAAGGATCAGCGAAACACCGACAAACGTTGGTGCATCGGTTGCACTGATACCAAAGAGAAAACTGGCGAGTAAGCGGCCTGTCGCCAGCGAAAGAATCAGACCAAGGGCAAGGCCAATCGACACCAGCAACATTCCCTGGCTAAGAATCATTTTTAGAACATCTCTTGGTTGGGCACCGAGGGCTAAACGAATCCCTAATTCGTTCGTGCGTTGAGCCACAGAATATGCCATCACTCCGTAGATACCAACCGTTGCCAGTATGAGAGCTAATCCCGCAAATAGCCCAATCAAGAGCATCTGAAAGCGTGGCTGCGCTACGGAATCGGCGATCAGTTGATCTACAGAAGTGACCTTACTAATCGACTGACTGCTATCAACAGCGAGTACTTCCTTGCGAATCAAAGGTGTGAGGCCATCCACACCAACATTGGAGCGAATCACCAAAGACATAAATGAGAGAGGCACTTGTTGAAAAGGGGCATAGGCATCTGAGCGCCCTTCTGCATCGAGGCTTGTATGGTGGACATCACCGACGATGCCAATAATTTCGTGTATGTTGTTTTTCGTGTCATATCCAACGACCAAGTGCTTGCCAATCGGGTCTTCGCCAGGGAAAAAATGTTTGGCCATGGTTTGACTAATCACTACTACCTTGGGCGATCCTTCTCGATCAAAAGCGGTAAACCTGCGTCCACGTACGAGTGGAATGCCCATGGTTTGAAAGTAATCAGCACTGACGGCATTAAAGCCAGTAGAAGGTTGCTGTTCTGGCTTGAGGGGTGGATGCTCTTGAACCGTAAAAGCGAGAATCATATTAGAGCCGCTCATCGGCATCGCTGCCACCGCACTAGCAGCTTTTACCCCTGGCACTACCCGAATTCGCTCTAAAACATTTTGGAAAAAAGCGGTCTGCTGTTGTGGCTTGGGATAGTTTGTCTCTGCCAGACTGATTTTGGTCGTTACCAATCCCTGAGGATTAAAGCCAGGATCGACACCTTGCAACACCATAAAGCTACGGATGAGTAGCCCTGCACTCGTGAGCAAGAGGAGTGCTAACGCGATTTCGGCGATAACGAGGAGATTGCGCAACTGCAGACGCTTTGCCCCTCCAGTCGAAGCGCGTCCTCCCTCTTTGAGATTTTTGTTGAGATCGCCTTGAGACACTTGCAAAGCCGGAGCCAATCCAAACAACAAACCAGTGAAGACGGAAAGTACCAAGGTAAAACCTAGCACTGGCAGATCCAGAGAAACCTCCTGAAGACGTGGCAGATTGCTGGGGCCAAACCATTTCAAAAGTTGGATACTGCCTACAGAAAGTAGAAGTCCCAAGAGACTACCTAAAGTTGAGAGCAAGATACTTTCGGTCAACAGTTGCCTCACCAAGCGGGAGCGACTAGCACCAAGGGCTGCCCGTAAAGCAATCTCGCGTTGGCGAATAGAAGCACGGACTAGGAGCAAATTAGCAACATTTGCACAGGCAATGAGCAAGAGACAACTCACTGCTGCGAGTAAAACAAACAGTGCCTGCCGAATATTGCCAACGAGCAATTCATGCAGGGAAAGAATGCTTACTTTGTCAAAAGCAGCATCGGAATCGGGATACTGCCGCGCAAGCCGCGACGCAATCGTACTTATTTCTGTTTGGGCTTGTGTGATCGAAATACCAGGCTTTAGACGAGCGATAGCAATCGCGCTATGGTTACCCCGCGCCTGCCGCAGTTCTTCGTTCACTGTCATCGGGATCCATAACTCGGCGGGTGCTCTGAGTTGTCCTGGAAAGTCAAACTGCTCTGGCATGACACCGATTACTGTGTACTGCTTGCTATCTAGGCGAACTGACTGTCCAAGGACATTAGGCTGACCAGCAAACCGACGTTGCCAGAGGCTATAACTGAGCACAACCACCATGTCACGTCCAGGCTTTTCTTCCTCAGGCAAAAAACTTCGACCCAAGATTGGCTTGATGCCCAAGAGCGTCATTAAATTGGGGGAAACCGCAGCCCCCCGCAGACGCTCTGGATTACCAGCATCTACATAGCTTGTTGGAAAAGATTGTACAATTGTCATTCCAGAAAGGACTTGGTTCTGGGCGCGCCAATCCAAAAAGTTACCTGCTGCGACTGGTATCGTTTTGCCGCCATTGGCTCGGTCAATATCTTGAATCGCTACTAACTTTTCCGGCTGTTCATAGGGTAAAGGCCGAAGCAGAGCAGTATTAACAATGCTGAAAATAGTTGTCGTAGCAGCGATACCGAGAGCCAGCAACAAAATGGCTGTTGCTGAAAAACTGAGACTTTTGAATAACATCCGTAGACCGTAACGGATGTCCTGTAAGAAAATACTAAAATGCTCACCAATCGCTGTTCTAGGAAGGTCTGTCGCTGTTTCTGACCAAAGTGACATCAGTCCTCTCCATCCATTTTGGTAGTACAAATCTTGGGCGCTGTCGGCAAAAACTTGGGCTAGTTCTCTGCCGTACTCTTCTTGAAATTCTTTGGGATAGAAATTTAACAGCCAGCGATACAGTCGAACCGAAATCGCCAGAGAAGTTGGAATTGCAGCCTTTTTCGTCGCATCAGTCATGGATACTCCATCAGTCATGCAGCAGCTAGCCTGGACTGATCAAAAAGTGCAGGAAGGTAGGGGAGAAACTTGAACTGCTACGCAGGACCTAAAGCAGGCAGTAAATTGCGTGAGCGAGCGAGCATAACGAGATCCGAAAAGCGTTGCGCTTCAGCAGCAGCAATGCGTCGGCCTAGATCCGTCAGTTGGTAGTAGCGTCGGCGTTGATCGTCTCCGGGATCTAGGCGTTCCTCCGATTCAACGATCCAACCGTCTGCCAACAACTGTTTGATCGAGCGGTAAAGGGTTCCTGGGCCAAGACGTACAGCACCGTCAGTGCGAAGATTCACTTCTTTAATGATGCTGTAACCGTGGCGCTCTCCTTCTGCCAAGGCAAGCAGAATGTGGAAAACCGCAGGGGTAAGGGGCAAAACAGATTTAACATCCACAGCAGGCGTACTCACAGGTTAAACTAGGAATATCCAAATCAGATATATCCGATATGGATAACATACCTACTGCGGCAAGAGGTGTCAACCCCCAATCTAGAATTTGGGAACTTGCATGTCTTCCCCTGCGACTAGAGCATCGAGTTTTCTTTCCACGGACTGCCTTCCCATCCAAACTTCAGCGATGGGGACAGATTCGCAGATCGACAACGCGTGTGGACAAAAAATTACTTTTTCGGAAGAATAGTGGTCAGGGCATCTCCTGCGAGGTCGCTGAAGATTCGTATAAATTAAAAACTATTTTCAATGTCTAAAAATATGAGTCTCCTCATGATAAGTTAATTAAGTGTTTATCGTTGTCTGCTTCGCGTAATTTTCGTAGCACAAGGGCTGGAACATGGCAGTATCACAGATGAATCCAATTACAAAAATGCCAGTCTTCTGGCGGTGGGCTATAGGCGGAATTTTCGCCATTGGAGTAGGTGTTGTCGGTTTCTCGGTACTGGCTCCGAAGCCCGATCCAAGTGCTAAGTTCGATAAATTTACGACCACGGTTGAATTGGTCAAGAGTACCGATATTCGTATTACATCGGCTGGGCAGGTGGCACCGAACCGCAAAGTCAATGTTGGCCCTAAAGAAGCAGGTTTGCTCGCCCAACTTTTTGTCGATCAAGGCCAATCTGTGAAACAGGGACAGATTCTGGCTCGCATGGATATAAGTCGGGTTGTTAGTGAAGTGGCCCAAGCCAAAGCTACTGCAGAGCTTTCCCGCGCCAGATATTTAGAGTCTCGCAACGGCTACCGCAGCCAAGAAATTACCCAATCGGATGCGGATCTGCTTTCAGCAAAAGCCAGTTTTCAGATCTCCCGCAACAACTTTCAGCGCTACCAGAGCCTCAGTGAAGCGAAGGCGATTTCGGATATTGAGCTGAACACGCGCCGCCTCGAATTTGAGAAAGCCCAAGAAGCACTCAAATCGGCAGAAGCCAAGCTGAATTTGTTGAAATCAGGGAATCGCTTCGAGCAAGTGATGGCCGCTAAGGCGCAGATGGAACAGTCCAATGCTCAGTTAGCCAATGCGACGACACGCCTCAACGACTTGACGATTCGTGCTCCATTTACGGGCATTGTTTCCCAGCGCTACGCCCAACCCGGAAGTTTCGTCTCGCCGACGGTAAATACTTCCGGGGATTCAGCGAACTCCAGTTCGATCTTGTTGTTGATCGACCGATTGGAAGTGCTCGCAACTGTTGCCGAATCAGATATTGCCCGGATTAAAGTCGGTCAACCTGTACAAATTACGACGACGGCCTACCCTGGCAGGGTGTTCAAAGGCAATGTACGCCTCGTCGCGCCAGAAGCAGTGCAAGAAAGTGGCATTACCCAGTTTCAAGTGCGGGTACGCCTCAACGACGAAGCCGCTTACACCCTCAAGTCGCGCCTGAACGTCTCGGTCAACTTTATCGCTGGCCAACTGAAAGATGCTTTGGTGATTCCAACCACGGCGATTATCAGCAAGGACAACAAAACAGGGGTGCTCATTCCTGATCCCAAGAAGGGACCAACCTATCGGGAAGTAACCACAGGCCAGAGCCTCGGTGAAAAGACGCAAGTACTCTCTGGATTAAAGCCTGGAGAAAAGATCTTTGGCAAACTGCCCCCAGATCTCAACATCGAAGAAATTCTTGGCAAGAGCAATGATTTCCGGTAGGGCGCTATGAATTGGTTTGAGAATTTCAAACTTGCAGCTTCGACCCTCTGGTCAAATCGTCTGCGTACGCTATTGACGATGCTCGGTCTGATCATTGGCATCAGCTCCGTGATCCTCGTCATTGCCCTTGGGGTCGGTGCACAACGCTTTGTGCGCGAGCAGTTTAGCGACTTTGGTACCAATGTGGTTGGAGTGATCGACAATGGGCCACGGATTAATGGCCGCCAACCCTTGACCCTCGACGATGCTGAGGCTTTGCGCACCCAAACCCAGACAGTTCAGGCGGTTGCACCCATTGCCTATGGTGCTGGCAAAGTGACGTGGAGCAGTCGCAAAACCCAGGCTCAGATCCACGGTGTTCCCCTTGCTTTGGCGAAAGTGATTGGTATTCCGATCATCAAGGGACGGTACTTTACAGCGTCTGAATCTAAAAACCGCAGTCCCGTCGTGATCATTGGCCAAGGCATCGCCAAGCGCTTGTTTGGCTTTGAAGAACCCCTCGGCAAGACGATTATTTTGAATAGCCGTCCGTTGGTGGTGGTTGGCGTGACGAAGCGCGGATTCTTTCCGGGGTTTGTGGACTTTGATCGCGGGATTATGATTCCGCAAACCCTGGCAATTGAGAGTTTTATTCGAAGTGACTCGCCCTTTGGTAAGCGCGTCGATGTCATCCTGGTTCAAGCCAAATTGGATGCGACAGTGGATCAGGTCACTTTTGACACCACCAACTTGATTCGCTTGCGCCACAAAGTCACCGACAAAGATGACTTCTCCATCGGTAATGTCCAGGAGCAAATCGATTTATTTAACAATATTGCCCTTGGTGTAACGATCATCTTAGGTCTGACAGCAGCGATTTCCCTCGTAGTGAGTGGCATTGGGATCATGAATATCATGCTTGTCAGTGTCACCGAACGTACTCGCGAAATCGGCCTACGCAAAGCCTTGGGCGCTTCTGAAGAAGTGATACTTGCCCAATTTGTGATCGAGGCGACGCTACTTTCTCTGGTGGGTGGGCTGATTGGCCTTGCCATCGGTTCTGCTTTGGCGATGACGATTGGCGCTGTTTCGCCGTTGAAACCTGAGATTACGCCTTGGGCGGTCATGCTCTCCATTGGCGTTTCCCTGGGAACGGGCTTGTTTTTTGGGGTCTTCCCGGCAAGACGGGCAGCCAATATGGATCCAATCACCGCACTACGTGCTGACTAGCGAGGAACGACGATGCCCTGGTACGAAAATTTTCGAATTGCTGCCTCAGCGCTGTGGGCGAATCGATTGCGCTCTGTGCTGACCATGCTCGGTTTGATCATTGGGATCAGTTCAGTTATTTTGATCGTCGCCATCGGTGTGGGCACCCAAAAGTTTCTCAAAGATCAATTTCGTAGTTTTGGCACGAATATCGTCATTCTTGGAGAAGATCCAGGACCAAGTAACCATCGCCCCCTCACCATCGAAGATGTCGAGGCACTACGCACGCAGATCTCGACGGTGGCTCAAGTTGCCCCCTTCGTCGCCCAAGATGGTCGGGTGGTGTACAAAAACCGTAACGGAAATGGTCGCATTTACGGAATCACCCCTGAACTCGTGACAATGTTGAGCTTCCCGGTCATCAAAGGCCGTTTTTTCACGCGCGAAGAGATGGATCAGCGTGCCCACGTTGTTGTCATCGGTGAACAACTGAGCAAACAACTATTTAGCGCCGACAGCCCTCTAGGTAAGCAAATTCTGGTCAAAGGTCAAGCGATGACCGTGATTGGTGTCACGAAGCAAGTTGCCCTCAAAGGCTATCTTTCCTACGTGGAACGCGGCCTAATGATGCCACTGACCACAGTGCAAGAAACGCTTATTTCCAGCAATACACCCTTTGGCAAACATGTTGAAATGGTCTTTTTAGAAACGAAGCCTGGAGAGACGATCGAAGCAGCCACTTTTCAAGTCACCAACCTGATGCGTATGCGCCACCAAATTACAGCAGAGGACGATTTCTTTGTTGGCAATGCCCAAGAAATTCTGAACGTTTTCAACAGTATTGCCGCTGGGTTAACCGTGCTTCTCGGTCTAATTGCGGCGATTTCCTTGGTGGTTGGCGGCATCAATATCATGAATATTATGCTTGTCTCCGTCAAAGAACGTACCCGCGAAATTGGTCTACGCAAAGCCCTTGGCGCTTCCGAAGAAGTGATCTTGGTGCAATTCATTATCGAAGCTGTCTTGATTTCAGTGGTCGGTGGCTTCATCGGAATGCTCATCGGGATCGGTGCGTCTAGTGCAGTCGGCGCTATTTCTCCCCTCAAACCCGAAGTCACCCCCATGGCAATTTTCTTAGCTGTCGGCGTGGCCGCCGGAGTTGGCCTATTTTTCGGCATCTTCCCGGCGCGACAAGCTGCTCGTCTCGACCCCATTACTGCCCTACGCACGGAGTAGCAACCAGTGGTCATTCAACTGCAGGACATTCGCAAAGTTTATACCATGGGCGGCAACGATGTCGCTGTCCTCAAAGGCATCAACATTGAGATTGATCGTGGCGAGTACGTAGCGATTATGGGACCATCGGGTTCTGGCAAATCGACTTTGATGAATATCATCGGTTGCCTCGACAAACCTACTTCTGGCACCTATCGCTTAAACAACCAAGATGTTGGCCGCCTAGAGCGTAAAGCCTTGGCCCAAATTCGCAACAAAGAGATTGGCTTTGTCTTCCAACAATTCAACTTGATGGCCCGCTCCGATGCCCTCGAAAATGTGACGTTGCCGGCTCTCTACGCCGGGATGAAACCACAAGAGCGCAAAGAACGCGCTGGGCAACTGCTTTCTCGTGTCGGCCTCACCGCCCAGATCAACAATCGTCCCAACCAACTCTCCGGTGGCCAGCAACAGCGCGTCGCCATCGCCCGAGCCCTCATGAACCGCCCTAGCATTCTTCTCGCTGACGAACCCACTGGTGCCCTTGACACCCGCACAGGCAAAGAAGTGATGAACCTCTTCGAAGAATTAAATCAAGAGGGCTTAACCTTGATCGTCATTACCCACGATCAAGAAGTGGGCGACCGCGCCAAACGCATCATCCGTCTTCGCGATGGCCTGATCGAGACAGAAGCTGCCGTAGTTCACAACTGATTGCAGTATCAGGACTCCCATCCGCTAGAATCAGCTATTCGAGCTATTGAGGTAGAGTTTGAGATCTCGAATGGCCGCACTCGTATTGCGAGTGTAAGCAATTTGCATACAGCGCGTGATGACGCTTTGCAGGTCAACGTCTGGGAAATGGCAGCTATTGTTTTGAAGTTGATAGATCTCGCCTTGGAGCTGATAAATTGAAGTCTTTTTATTTTTGTAGAGCCAAATCTCAGGAACACGATAAGGGAGATAATCCGATACATCAGAATAGCTGGTGACATCAATTTCGATCACTAAATCTGGAGGGGGATCCTTTTGCCAATCAATTTTGTTTTTGCCTGATACGGCTTCCCAGTTGTCAATATAAAAACAATAGTCTGGTTCAATGCCGCTTTCTTCTGGTAAAGTCATCGTGATTGGGGTAAAGGCATCGTATTCTTGGTCTTTTTGATCCAACAGAGCTTTGACAATATCTGCGATGAGGTTGGCATCTCGACCATGTACAGCCAGTGGCGCCATTAGAAGAACTTCTCCATTTCGATATTTCAGGCGCGGAATGGAGCTATCCCCACGCAGAACGCACAAACTCTGATAATCCTTCCAGGTTGCAGGCAACCGAACCACCGAACCTTCAGGTAATTGAATTTGTTTAGGAGAAATAAGAGCAAACATTGCTAGATCTTCCTACGGCAGCAGCTCATTGCAATGATAGCGGACTCTTCAGCCTTATTCAGCATTCGGCTCAAAGGCTTCTCATCCCCTATTCCCTGCCAGTTTGGAGGCTAAAGGAATTGAGGCGGAGAAAGTCAAAACCTGAAGATTCTCTATAGGTTGCTTGGTTTTGGGCGATCTCTTGAGAGGCTTAAGGGTGAAAGATTTGGGAGAGGGGCTTTGAAGACGACGATTCAGCGAATTGTGGCGCGTGAAATTCTTGATTCGCGGGGTCGTCCGACCTTAGAAGCGGAAGTGTATTTGGATGGTGGCGCTTGGGGACGCGCAGCAGTGCCCAGTGGAGCCTCGACGGGCAGCTTTGAAGCCCACGAACTGCGAGACGGCGATCCTTCCCGTTACGGTGGAAAGGGAGTCTTGACTGCGGTCTCCAATGTCACCGATGTGATCGCCCCGGAAGTGATTGGGTTAGATGCTTTAGACCAGTTGGGTTTGGACAGTCGGCTGATTGCCATCGATGGCTCTGAGACGAAAAAAGTATTGGGAGCCAATGCCTTACTCGGTGTTTCTTTGGCCACTGCCCATGCTGCTGCCTCGGCGGTTGGATTGCCCCTCTACCGCTACTTGGGTGGCCCTTTGGCCAACTTGTTGCCTGTGCCCTGTTTCAACGTTCTGAACGGTGGTGCCCACGCCGACAACAACATCGATGTCCAGGAATTCATGATTATCCCGGTCGGTGCGCCGACTTTTAAAGAGGCTGTTCGGTACGGAGCAGAAGTATTTGCGACCCTACGTTCTGTCCTGCATAAGCAAGGATTGAGTACGAGTGTCGGCGATGAAGGTGGCTTTGCGCCTAACTTGCCCTCCAACAAAGCAGCCTTGGAGTTGCTCATGGAGGCCATCGAAAAAGCCGGCTACAAACCAGGCAGTGACGTTGCCATCGGTGTCGATGTGGCTGCAACAGAATTTTATAAATCTGGCACCTACACCTACGACGGAGAGGGTCACACCCCAACTGAATTGATCGATTACTTGGCCAATTGGGTCAAGAATTATCCGATCCTCTCCATTGAAGATGCCTTGGCTGAGGACGATTGGGAGAATTGGAGCGCCTTAACCAAAAAAATTGGCGATCAAGTGCAACTCGTTGGCGACGATCTCTTCGTAACCAATCCGAAGCGTCTGCAACAGGGGATCGATAGCCACACGGCCAATGCGATCTTGATCAAAGTCAACCAGATCGGAACCTTGAGCGAAACGTTGAAAACGATTGCCCTCGGCAGTCGCTACGGCTATCGGGCGATGATGTCCCACCGCTCCGGTGAAACCGAAGATGTAACCATTGCCGATCTCGCTGTGGCCACGCGCTGTGGCCAGATCAAGACAGGCTCTCTCGCACGTTCTGAGCGCGTTGCGAAATACAACCAACTGCTGCGGATCGAAGAAGCCCTCGGTGAAAGCGCTGAGTATCCTGGAAAGTCGGCTTTTTAACCAGCCGAAGCGATCAAAAAGAGCAGATTCTCAGAGCGAGAATCTGCTCTTTTTGGCTGTACGCACAAGTTGCTTATAAATTCCGCGCAGCTGTTTACGTTGCAGGCACCCAAACAGATACGGATCCACCATTGCAGGAGAAATCTCCCCAGCCGTCTTCATTCGTAGTCACGTTTTCAGCTACATGTTCGGTGATATCGACATAAGTGCAATTTGGATGACCGACTTCCATCAGTTTGCTGCCGCCCTCGCCGTTGCTCAGAATAACGGCCATACCACCTGGATGTTCTGGATTTCCTGAGCGCGTCCAACCGATTGTGCTGGGATGATCAAAGTAATCGAATTGCTCACCGAAGCCGTAGGTTTTGCGAGCAAAAAGAAACTTGTCAATGATACATTTATGGCTATCCATCCAAATCTCATGCTCATTGCCGTCGTTACCAATGTCTTTGTAATGTGCGCCATAGTAATCCCCGTAAAAAATGCAAGGATAACCATCGCGCCGCAGCAAAATCAGGGCATAGGCTAAGGGCTTAAACCAGGGTTCAACGACGGATTCAAGGGATTGCAAAGGCTGAGAATCATGATTTTCGGTCAACGTCACAGCAAGAGCAGGTTGGTGTTGGACAAGGGTATTGTCGAAGATTTGCCGCATGTCATAGTCTTCACCTTGTTGGCTAGCGGCATGAAAGTTGTAATGGAGTGGTGCGTCAAACAGGGAAACCTTACCATCGGTACTTTCAATAAAGTGGTGTAAGGCTTCGACTTCATATGACCAGTATTCACCGACCGCGAAGAGATCTAGCTTGGCATAGTTGCGCACATGCTCTAGCCAGTCTTGGAAGAACTCTGCCGACACATGCTTCACTGCATCGAAACGAAAACCATCAACTGCGGTGGTATCAAAGTACCATTCGCCCCAATATTTCAACTCTCCAACAACTTCTGGGTTGTCCATGTCTAAATCGCAACCCATCAAATAATCAAAGTTGCCTTTTTCAAGATCCACATTGTCATCGAAGGACTTGCCCTTCAGCAAATACACCGCATTTTCTTCGGTGTTGTAGACATTATGATCGATGGCATCGAAGTGCCACCAATGCCACTCCATCGTTGAATACTTGCCATCGCGCCCTGCAAACGTGAAGTGTGTCCAAGCTTTAATCATCTGGTAGTCGCCAATTGCAGCGGTACGTTCTTCCATCGCGAGCGGGGTTGCTTCTACTTCTTCTTCAAGATCTGCGCCCATCTTATGATTAAATACCACGTCGGCATAGACACGAATTCCAGCTTTTTTTGCTGTTTTGATTGCTTTTAGGTATTCTTTTTTTGTTCCATATTTGGTGCGAATTGATCCTTTTTGATCGAACTCTCCTAAGTCGAATAAGTCATATACCCCATAACCGACATCCATCCCACCACCTACACCTTTGTAGGCAGGGGGGAGCCAGAGCGAAGTAACACCGAGCTCTGCTAACTCTTCAGCATTTTCAATGACTTGATTCCAAAGGCTTCCATCTTCTGGAGTGTACCAGTGGAAATATTGCATCATTACGCCGTTGGGATCAGACATGTTCGCATCCTGCACGAAGAAGTTTGTTAACTTATATTGCGGGATTCGTGCTACTTTCCAAATCTACCTTGCGGCATACTCCCTAGGTGTCGAGTCTCAGCCTTATGGATGAGTCGCAGCGGAAAACCTTTGCCGTCTAAGATTTTTCCTTTGATCCACATTGAGAGAAGATTTGTGTAAGTTTTTTCACTTGAGAATGGAGGTTAGCGGACTCGAACCGCTGACATCCTGCTTGCAAAGCAGGCGCTCTACCAACTGAGCTAAACCCCCGGAGCACCAGAAAAGGAGACAAACCTCTTTTCATTGGAACCGCTTTATTAGGATAATTGCTAAAGCCCCATGAGCGCAACGGCCAAATTCAGACACTGCGGAAAATAATATAGATGGAACTCAACAGACAAGTGGTCGCTGCCTTTTATCAGTTTGTTAGCTTGCCAGACTACAAACAGCTGCGAGAAGTGGTGTTCCGCCTGTGTCAAGAACACCAGATCAAAGGCACAATCCTCCTCGCCGCCGAAGGAATGAACGGGACTATTTCTGGTTTGCGTTCTGATATCGATGCCGTGTTTAATTTTCTCCGTTCTGACCCGCGACTTGCTGACTTGCAACATAAAACCTCTTTTGCCGAGGCACCCCCCTTTGATCGCCTCAAAGTCCGACTCAAAAAAGAGATCGTCACCATCGGGCTTCCAGAGGTCGATCCGCTTAAGTGCGTTGGCACCTACGTCCCACCCCAAAATTGGAATGCCTTAATCGCAGAGCCAGACGTGACTTTGATCGATACACGCAATAATTATGAAGTCTCAGTCGGTACCTTCAAAGGTGCGCAAAATCCCCAACTCCATACGTTTCGAGAGTTTCCTGAGTATGTGCGCACCCACCTCGACCCCAATACCCATAAACGCGTCGCCCTTTTTTGCACAGGCGGTATTCGCTGCGAGAAGGCAACTTCCTTCTTGATCGATCAAGGCTTCGAGGAGGTTTATCACCTGGAGGGCGGCATTCTTAAGTATCTTGAAGACACTCCAACCTCCGAAAGCTTGTGGGAGGGGGAGTGTTTTGTTTTTGATCATCGGGTCACTGTCGATCAAAATTTGGCCGTTGGCACCCATTCTCGGTGCCGCAGGTGTGGTGATCCCATCTCCCGCCACGAACTAACTTCTTCCCACTATCAACCCGGCATATCCTGTCCCCATTGCTACAGGATTGAAAGCGAGAGTTGTTAAGGTATATGAAGCAACTTTGTCGGTAAACCCTGTGGTGCAACTGCCTTGGAATTTGTTTAGCTCCGAAGACCCAATCTTTGACATTGAAGCAGTTCCAGACGAATCAACTCAGCTTCAGAAAATGCGCACGCTCTGGGATGCGAATGCAAAGCACAACCCTTTGGTCTGCAACGATTTCTTCTGCGGGGGATTCCAAGAGCAGTACGAGCGCAATGGCCAACGCCTCGCCGACTTTCTAGCCCGAAAACTCCAGCTAGCCCCTGGAGCGAAAATTTTAGACTTGGGCGGCGGCAGTGGCCGCATCGCACGCTACTTAGCCCAAGGCTGCGAAAGCTATACTTTGGCGGATATTTCGCCCAACTTGGTTTGCCTTGCCCAAGCCAGATTGCCCGAAAAAATCTTCCAATTCACTTGCTTGAGCGAAAACCGCCTGCCCTACCCAGACCAGAGTTTTAGTGATTGCATCGCCATTGATACAGTCATGCATCTGCCTGAACGAACCCTCCGCGCGTATTTCAACGAAGTCGCCCGTGTCCTCACTCCTGGAGGCAAATTTTTCCTCACTGTTGGGGTCTCTCTAGAAGGACCGACAGATATTCAAGCTGGCCGCTCCTTGATGCGCTTATTGAACCTGAAGCCTGTACCTGTCGGTTCACGGGTTGGTGCAGTGATGAATGCACTCAGTACGGGAAGTACGCTCACGCTAAAACATCGCGGCAACGATTTTCCGAACCAACTCCCCATGATCGGCGTGCAGGCTCCTTTTTCGGGAAATTACTTACTTTTTGAGCGCACTTGATCTTCGCTTTTGAGGGCATGGATGACGATTCACTCGCCGCCAAGCGTGAGGTTTCGCTACACATAACCAAAGCTTAAACCACTGTTAACGAAGTGTCGTCTATTGAAACTTTAAAGTGTTTGAGGTTTCAGGGAGAGTGCGATGAAAAGAACAATGTTGGGTTTAGGTCTTGCCCTCACCGTGGGCATGTCTACCGCAGCACCGAATGCAATGGCGGTGGATCTGGTAGGGCGAGCAGTACTTCCAGCGGCAACCTTTTCACCTGGGCCGACTTCTGGGCAGTTCATCACAACGGCCAATGGCCAGCCTGTGCCTTTCGTCAATTCTCAACCTGTACAAGGTTTTTCAGGTGTCTTGTTTGGCCCCAGATTTGGTACTTTCCTGGTGATGGTCGATAACGGTTTTGGCTCGAAAACCAACTCTGCCGATGCCCTGTTGCGCTTCTACTCGGTAAAGGCCGACTTTTTGACCCGTTTCGGTGGATCTGGCCAAGTGCTGCCTGTCGCGCTCGACACTGGGAAGACCTTGGACACATTTAGCGCCGAAAGTACTGTTCAACTCAATGACCAAGGCTTGAAGGCAGGTTTTTCAACCATTGCAGATCAGACGACCTACTACGCAAGTAGCACCATTGCCGTCGATCCGAACATCAAAAGCAATCGCTGGCTCACAGGTGCAGATTTCGACTTGGAATCCCTGCGCAAAGCGAACGATGGCAGTTACTGGTTCGGCGAAGAATTTGGACCATTCTTGCTCCATGTCTCGGCGAGTGGCCAACTCCTCGATCCGCCCTTTTCGCTCCCCAACTTCTTGGGACTCGGCACGCTGCCTTTAGTCCAATCACCCAGCAATCCGTTCTTGGGCACCAATACCCCGAACCTTCCAAACTCTAAAGGTTTCGAGGGAATGGCGATTACACCCGACGGCTCCAAGCTTTACGCCATGCTCGAAGGCCCACTGACAACCGACACCAATCGCAATCGTCTGTTGATCAACGAATTTGACATCGGCACGAAGACTTTTACGGGACGGGTGTTCTACTACCGCATGGAAAATACTGTCGAAAGTGGTCAGGCGATTGGCGATTTGACAGCAATTAACAACCACGAATTTTTGGTGATCGAGCGCGATAACTTCCAGGGAGACCCTAACAATCCTGCCGTCACGAATCCTGCCCGCTTTAAGAAGGTCTACAAGATCGACATCGATCAGCTCGATAGCCAAGGCTTCGCCCAAAAAGAATTGGTTGCCGATTTGCTCAACATCAACGATCCCGACAGTTTGGGTGGCAATGGTACGACCAACGGTATTTTTACTTTCCCCTTCGTGACCATCGAAGATGTCTTGCCCATTGACCGCGAAACGATCTTAGTGATCAACGACAACAACTATCCGTTTAGTTCTGGCCGCACACCAGGGCAAGCAGACAATAACGAGTTTGTCTTGATTAAACTCGACAAACCGCTGCAACTTGACCCCCGCCTGCGTAAGCGCTAATTCGATTTGAGCATCATTTTAATAACAGAAATCCCATCCCTGCGCGTAAGGGGTTTCTGGAAGTGGTAGAATGGTGTATCGGATCGTAACGAGGGGTAAAAATATATGAAGACAGCCTGGCTGTTTCCGGGGCAAGGTTCTCAGCATTTGGGCATGGGTGCGGAGCTAGAGCACACTCCAGAGGCAGCGCCTCTGTTTGCTGAAGCGGAAACAATACTAGGCTGGTCGGTGGTTGAAATTGCCAGAGGTTCAAAAGCTCTTTTGGATCGAACGCTTTACACCCAACCTGCTCTCTTTACGGTCTGTGCAGCCATGGCTCAAGTGGCTCTGGCTAAAGGCGTTCCCTTGCCCAAACTCATTGCTGGACATTCCCTAGGAGAATATACAGCCCTCTGGCTAGCAGGGGTATTTGATTTTGGCACTGGTCTTCGCCTCGTTTCTGAACGAGCACGGCTGATGGACGGCCAACAGGCCGGAGCGATGGCTGCTTTGATCGGTTTTGATCGGGTTTTGCTTGAGAGTCTGTGTGCGGAAAAGCCCGGTGTCGTGATCGCCAACGACAATAGCCCCATGCAAGTCGTGATCTCCGGCACCCCTGAGCGGGTCGCGGAAGTCGGCGCTGCAAGCAAAGCGAAGCGCGTCATCCCTTTAGCGGTCAGTGGTGCTTTCCACTCTCCATTGATGACACCCGCTGCCACTGCCTTTGCCCAGGTTCTTGAACGGGTCGATTTTGCCCCGGCCAAAATTCCTGTGCTCTGTAACGTCAAACCCCAGTTACCCACCACCGACCCCACCAAACTCAAAGCTCGTCTGCAAAAACAGATCGACCATCCTGTGCGTTGGCGAGAAACCATTCTGACGATGGCCGACATGGGAATGACTGAACTCATCGAAGTCGGACCCGGCACGGTCCTCACCGGTCTGGCCAAAAAAATGGTTCCGAATCAAAAGCTAACCAACCTACAAATTCCAGCAGATGTTTTGATTGCCGTCGGTTAAGCCACCATAGCCCCATCGGCAGTGATAGGATAGTAACGATTCTTAACTTAAGCGCACTGCTTACAGGTCACCCATGGAAACTATTAGTCTGAGTCCCTCTCAGATCCGCAACGTTGCAATCATCGCCCACGTCGATCACGGCAAGACTACTCTCGTCGATGCATTGCTCAAACAGTCCGGCATCTTCCGAGAAAATGAAGTCGTAGAAACCTGCGTGATGGACTCCAACGATTTGGAGCGGGAGCGAGGCATCACGATTCTTTCCAAAAATACAGCCGTGCGCTACCGCGACTATTTGATCAATATTGTCGATACCCCTGGCCACGCGGACTTCGGTGGCGAAGTGGAGCGGGTGCTTGGCATGGTTGAAGGTTGTCTTTTGATCATCGATGCCAACGAAGGCCCGATGCCCCAGACCCGCTTCGTTCTGCGCAAGGCACTGGAGAAAGGACTAAAGCCGATCGTGATCGTCAACAAGATTGACCGCCCCCAAGCTGATCCCCACCGCGCCATCGACAAAGCTTTGGATCTGTTCATCGAATTGGGTGCTGACGACGATCAAGCCGACTTCCCGGTGCTGTTTGCCTCTGGGATGAGTGGCTACGCCAAAAACGAATTGGAAGATGAGTCGAAAGATTTGCAGCCACTCTTTGAGGCCGTTCTGCGCCATGTGCCCTCTCCCGTGGGCGATCCTGCCAAGCCATTGCAGTTGCAGGTAACGACCCTCGACTACTCCGAGTACCTGGGTCGGATCATTATCGGTAAGATTCACAACGGCGTGATTCGCTCCGGCGAAACCATTTCTTTGATTCGCGACACAGGCAAGATCGAGAAAGGCAAAGTCACCAAACTCTTTGGTTTCGACGGATTGAGCCGCATCGAACTGCCTAGTGCAAGTGCTGGCAACATCGTCGCCGTCGCTGGATTTGCCGATGCCACCATCGGTGAAACCCTCGCTTCTCTGGAGCATCCCGAAGCTCTGCCACTGATTCGGGTCGATGAACCGACTTTGCAGATGACGTTCTCGGTCAACGATTCACCCTTCGCCGGACAAGAAGGCAAGTTCGTCACCAGCCGCAAGCTACGGGAACGCCTCTTCAAAGAGCTAGAAACGAACGTTTCTTTGCGGGTTGAAGAAACCGATTCCCCAGATCGCTTCCAAGTCTCTGGGCGCGGCGAATTGCACTTGGGCATCTTGATCGAAACCATGCGCCGCGAAGGATATGAGTTCCAAGTTTCTAAGCCACGGGTCATCTTCCGCCAGGTTGATGGTCATATCTACGAACCCTTCGAACTGCTTGTCCTCGACGTTCCCGACGACGCAGCCGGTGGCTGTATCGAAAACTTGGGTCGCCGCCGCGCCGAAATGCAGAACATGCAAGCCTTCGGCAACGGACGCACCCAACTCGAATTTATTATCCCAGCGCGTGGCTTGATGGGCTTCCGCTCCGAAAGTCTGCGCCTCACCCGTGGTGAAGGGATCATGAGCCACTCCTTCCTGGACTACCGTGCTTCCACAGGGGAAATGGCCTCGATGCGCAACGGGGTGTTGATTTCCTTCGAAGAAGGCGATTCCACCTACTACGCCATCCAAAACCTCGAAGACCGGGGTGTTTTCTTTATTACCCCTGGTACCCGCGTTTATGCAGGCATGATCATTGGCGAAAACAACCGCCAACAAGATCTTGAGTTAAACGTCTGTAAGACGAAGAAACTCACCAACATGCGTGCATCCGGCGGGGAAGAACTCGTCCAACTCAAGACCCCGATCATCATGAGCCTTGAGCGCGCCTTGGAGTATATCAACGACGACGAACTTGTCGAAGTTACTCCCAAGTCTGTGCGCCTGCGGAAGATGGCCAAAAACACAGCCCGCCGCTAAGTTCAACTGATTTCATCGAAAAAGCCCTGATGTTATTCAGGGCTTTTTTATGGGGTATTTTAGCTGCGCGAAGACAATGGAGGCTCTAATTGCTGTAGCGTTCTTCGGCGAAGGGTTCACCTCGACGGTGATAGCCGTTCAGTTCCCAGAAGCCCAGCTTTTCGGTTTCGAGAAATTCGAGGCCACTGAGCCACTTGGCACTTTTCCAGGCGTAAAGGTGGGGAATGACGAGGCGCAGGGGGCCACCGTGGTCTTGCGCTAAGGGTTCGCCAGCCTGGAGGTAAGCAAAAAAGTTTTCGGGTCGCGCAAAGTCATTGAGGGGAATATTTGTGGTGTAGCCGCCGTAGCAGTGGGCCATCACGTGTTGCGCCTTCGGGTCGATCTGAATCTCGTTTAAAAAGTCCGTTACTTTGACCCCAGTCCACTGCACATCGAGCTTGCTCCAGCGCGTGACGCAGTGAAAGTCGATGGTGAAGTTATTCATAGGCAGAGCCATAAATTGCTCCCAGGTGAATTCTTTTTCCTGGGCGAGGCCATGTACTTTCAATCGCCAATCTTCGCGCTCAATTTTGGGGGTGCGCCCGTAGGTCATCACCGGGAAACCGTTGGTTAGATATTGGCCAGGTGGCACACGGCCATCGTTCTCGTTCCGTGGCTTCTTAAAGAACTTACCGAGCATGATTTCACTTAGACACGCCACTCTTAGTGTAATTCGCTGTGCCTCGAAACTCTAAGGCTTAGAACCAAATTTGCGCATCCTAGGTTGATCGCAATCAGACATGGTTGATCATCGAGAGTGGGCAAATCATGGTTTACCTCTACATTCGTGCATTACAGAACTAAACGCAATTACTTGCAGGTCGTGCATTTGTGAAACAAGGCCATCCAATCACTTGCCCGTGCCGCAATCTCTCCCCATTTCCCGCTTTGGACTTCCTGCGGGGGAGCGAGAGAGTAACCTAAGCCAACCGCCGCTGCTCCAGCTTCGAGATAGTCCAAGAAATTGTCCTCGCCGATGCCCCCAGTCGGCATCAAAGGAATGTCTGGAAACGGAGCACGCAGCGCTTTTAAATACTCAACTCCACCCACCTGGGTTACGGGAAAGAGCTTGATCAAGTCAGCACCGCTGTGCCAAGCAGTGAGAATTTCTGTGGGGGTCAAAGCACCCGCTATCGCCATCACTCCAGCATTCTGGGTCGTTGCTAACAATTTCGGATCTGTGTGGGGACTGACGATAAATTTTGCACCCCAATCGATTGCCCGAAGCGCATCGTCCGGGGTAAGCACCGTGCCACAACCGACAAAGACATCTTTGAGACTAAGCAGTTCACCAATAATTTGCTCGGCTCCCGGTGTGGTTAGCGTGACCTCGATCAACCGAAATCCACCCGCAACAACAGCACGGCTCAGGGCAAGAGCAGCTACAGCAGAATCAGTGCGAACAATAGCGACTAGACGATGGCGAACAAAGTGTTCAAGAAGTGGATGTGGCACAGGTTGCAGGAATCAGAGCGTGTTTCAGCATAGCCCCTGCCAGCGTTTCAAGGAGATATCTACTGAAGATTTCCCTGAAAAATCCTGCCTCACAACTTCCATGGGAGAAAAGCTGACTCCAGTTCAACGCAAAACGGATTTTGGCTAGTTTTTGGCAATCATCTGGAATCTATCTTCACCGTCGAGAGGGCGGGGCAACTTGGCAGTAGGACGACGGCGGATAAATCTTGCTTCTGCTGTGTATTTTGGCTGCCAGGGAATGACTTTGCGTTCCGGCGGCTCAGGCTCACGGGGCAGCCGATCTATTAAGCACTGGAGCGCGCCGAGGCGTTTGCGATGGCGTTCTGCAGAACTGCATAGATCTTCTAGATCTTGCCTAAGGAGAGCCAAGCGAACCGCAGGATCAAAACTTTTCGGATCTTTCATCATACGTTTTAACAAACCGGGGGATGGAGGTTGCTCAGTGAACATACTGACGAAATTATGATACCTTACCAAAACTCCATTGAAACATAATCAAAATTTTTCGGTATACACGGATGCGGAGGGGGATCTCCGTATCCGTGATTGGGAGCTTTAGGCTTCGATCGTCACTTTGTTGATCTTGTCGCCCTTGCGAATCGCATTCACAACGTCCATATCTTCTGTTTTGCCGAAGGTCGTGTGAACACCGTCTAGGTGGCGTTGGGGAGAATGGCAGATAAAAAATTGACTGCCACCGGTGTCTCGACCGGCATGGGCCATGGACAAAGTGCCAGCAAGGTGCTTATTGCTATTGATTTCGCACTTGATCTTGTAGCCAGGGCCACCCGTACCTGTGCCTTGGGGGCAACCCCCTTGAACCATGAAGTCGGGGATGACGCGGTGAAAGCTCAGACCATCGTAAAAGCCTTTTTGGGCCAGATCTACGAAGTTCTTCACGGTGTTTGGGGCATCAGCGTCGAACAGTTCGAGGGTCATTGTGCCTCGATTCGTTTCCATAATCGCGCGGGTCATTGGATATATCCTTCAAACAATCAACTACCTACTCTAACCAATCGAGCAACCCATCTGCTAATACCTGCGGTGGAACACCCAGCACAGTTCGCTTCTTAGCCAAATAGGCTCCAGTTTGGGCATGCCACCAAACACCACTGAGGATTGCCGCTTGCACTTCGCGGGTCTGAGCGGCGAGACCCCCGATCAGTCCAGCTAAGACATCTCCTGAGCCACCACGGGCGAGTGCCGATGAACCGACAGGGTTGACCCAGAGCCTTTCCGATGGGCTGCTGATTACAGTACGGGCACCTTTGAGCAGGATCCAGGTGCCTGTACGTTGGGCAGCATGGCGAGCTGCATCGAAGCGATCTCTGAGGTCAATATCTGGGAAAAGTCGGCAAAATTCGCCTGGGTGGGGGGTGAGGATCGTCGATCCTGGACGCTCAGAAAGCCAGTCGAGATTGCCGGCCAGTTGATTAAGGCCATCGGCATCGAGAACCAAGATCCCAGAGGCATTCACAATCACCTGGCGCAAAATTTGGGGATTGAACTGGCCTAGGCCAGGGCCGAAAACTACGGATTGGTAACGGGCAAGATCGAGGTTGAGGGCGCTGAGACAGCCTTTGCTATCCTCTGGGCATCCAACAATTAACGCCTCTGGAAAGTCGGGTACAAGGCTAGCTCTGAGGCTACCGGGGACGGCGAGGGTGAGCATTCCGGTGCCACTAGCCCGCGCACCGAGGGCAGCAAGGTGGACAGCACCGCTGTACTGAAGGGAACCAGCAATCACTAAAGTACTGCCCACGGTGTACTTGTGGGCAAGCAGAGAACGCTGCAAGGGCAAGCCAGCGCGGGCTTCATCATCGAGCAACAGGGTGATCTCTGAGTGATCAACGGAAATTGTCCCAGTTTTTTCCACTGAAGTCGTTGTCGGGTCATCGGTTTTCTCTGGAGCAGTTGCAGATGTTTCCTGTGCCGAAACCCTCAAAGCTGTCTGAATCTGCTGATCTTGCAGTCCGAAGTCGATGCGTTCGACTTCCCCCAAATACTCCAGTGCGCAATCCTGCCAAAGCCCCCGCTTCCAAAGTCCTAAACAGAAGGTGTGAGTGGCACGAATGGCCGTTCCTAAAATGCTTCCCGTATCGGTGTCCATGCCAGAGGGCACATCGAGGGCAACGATTGGGATACCACTGCCATTGACGGCCTGAATGGCATCGGCGTAAACGCCCGTTACTGGACGCGTCAGTCCGAAACCGAATAGGCCATCGATCCAAAGATCGACATTCGGTAACTTAGAAAAATCACTAAAAACCTGGCCACCCAGACTTACAAAATACTGACAATGACTGCGGGTGAGCGGTTTCGACAATGTCGCAGGTGTGTAGACTGCCACTTCCCGACCAGCTAGCAACAATTCACGGGCAACCACCAGTCCATCGCCGCCGTTGTGGCCAGGGCCGACCAGAACCCCAACCCGCCGAAAACTTTCCCACGAAAAAAGCCGGTCGATGGTACCGCTGAGGGCCAGACCGACTTTTTCCATGAGTGCCTCGACAGGCATTCCAGAAGCACACAGCAAAGATTCAACGCGCTGCATCTGCTCAGTCGTAACCAGCAGGCGAGAAACGCGCTCAATCACTACTTAATCGTAGCAATGGCTGAAAAGAGGGGCAGGCCGACGACAAGCAAGAACGCAAAAAGCGCGCCACCGACACCACCGATCAAAAAGCCAGCGGATAGACGGCTCCAGCCCTCACGAGAAAACTCAGGAACGTCGTTGGCCGTCGATGCGTAGGAGGACAAACCGATCATGGCAATCAAAATCAGGCCGATGGCACTGCCAAGGCCAGCCAGAGCACCAATAAAACTAATACTGATCGGGCCGAAGGTGACGGCTTGCTGCAAGACGCCAGCGAACGCTTCACCTGTGGGTTTGAAGTTGCGCAGAGGTCCAAGCACTGCAAAAGGGCCAAAGATAAAGTAGCCGTGAGCCATCCCAATTTCGAGACCCCGCGTCAGCGGATCGAGTCCCTGCCGATAAATAGGCAGATTTTCGAGGAAAAACTTGACCACCGCCGAATTGTTGACGGGGGTAAGAAATGTCCCTTCCTGGGGATCGGGTGTGTAGACATAGCGTGCCAGGGTCATGATCTCAGTTCCACGAGCGTCCTAACGATACTACGTCCTCTATTGGCTCTTGTTCGAGGGGTGCAACACTCCTTAACTTTTCGTAGTGGGATCCCTGCTGTGTACCTCTGCGCCGCAATTCTTTTTGGATGGCATTGAGGACAGGCAATTTTTGGCGGGACCACTCCGGAGCAATCAAGAGATGGGCTAAAGCATCTCCAGTCAAGCGATGAACTTCCATTTTCCAGGGCAGTCGCTCCAAAGAATCACAGACCCAGCCAACATAATCCTCTTGGCTAAACATCGGAATTTCCCCACGCAAATACTGTCCGGCCATCACCGAACCTTTGACAACATGCAGGGAATGAATCTTGATACCCTGAACATCCAAGTTGGCGATCAAGTCTACCGATTGCATCATCATTGGGTGGGTTTCTCCCGGCAGACCATGAATCAGATGGGCGCAGATCTCAATGCCCCGCCTGCGGGTACGTTCGACGGCATCGACAAACTCTTCGACTGTATGGGCACGGTTGATCCGCTCCAAAGTCTTGTTGTGGGCACTTTGAAGACCGTACTCGACCCAAAGATATTTCTGAGTAGCAATTTCTTGCAACAGATCAAGAACAGGTTCAGGTACGCAGTCTGGGCGCGTGCCAATGGCTATCCCCACACAATCAGGATGCTCAAGGCCAACGCGATAAACTTCTCGTAGACGCTCTAGAGAGCCATGGGTGTTTGTAAAAGCCTGGAAGTAAGCGATAAACTTGCGTGCTTTGCTGCCAAAGCGTTTTTGCCAAGCCGCCATGCCAAGCTCTAGCTGCTCGGCAAGGGGGGTCGTTGGTGGGCTGACCTGAGCACTCGAACCGGAAGCATCACAGAACGTACAGCCCCCTTTTGTCTTTGTGCCGTCCCGGTTTGGGCAGTCGAAACCAGCATCCAGCGTTACCTTAAAAACTTTCTCACCAAAACGGTTGCGCAGGTTTTGGCTAAACAGGTTATAAGGAAGTGCGTTGTTCATAACGGCGCGTACAATTGGCACTTCTATGCTGCCATGTTTCCAAAAAAAAACTCCCCGAAGGGAGTGTCAGAGTATAAGGAGAACCAGCATATATACTCACTCTTTTGAACATCAAGGTGATGTTCAATTTGAACATTTTTTGCGTTTTGGAGCAATTCTTAAGAAATATTTCGGGATCGCCATCAATTTTCAGTAATTACTTTTTCAGTCCCAAAGCTAGGGCTTCGCGGGCAACTTCTGCAACTTGCTCGATGGGGTCGTGAATCAGCTTTTCCAATGCCTCGACAGCTTCGGATGTTCCTAATTGACCGAGGGACTGTGCCACTCGGAAACGTAGCTGCCAGTCCTCGTCATTTGCATATTTAATGAGCAGGGGAACTGCCCGCAGATCACCCATCTGTCCAAGGGCGCCCGCCGCGACAGTGCGGGTCAAGGGCTCAGAGTCGAGCGCTTCCACCAAAAGATCAAAAGCACGGGGATGGGCAATTTCTCCTAGGGCAGCGACGATGCTGAATCGCACAAGCCACTCGCTATCGCGTTCGTAAGCAGTCACAAGGGCATCGATGGCTTCAGGATCTTTTAGATCTCCCAAAGCAGCGGCAGCGGCAGCCCGAACATCAAATTCGGGGTCAGTATTCAACAAGGAAATCATTGTTTCACGTTGCTGAAGATCTCCCATCTGCCCCAACAAACTGACAGCCGCGTAGCGTACCCGTGCACTGGTGTCTTGAATCGCCTGTTCCAAGAGCGGAATCGCTTCTTGGGCTGCCAGTGTACGGAGGGTACCGACCGCGCTGAGGCGATCGCTCAGTTCAGGACTAGCTAGCTTTGCTTTCAGATCTTCCACCGTGCTTCTCTACTCCTAACTGAGATCTTCGCGCAATTTTGAGAGGGCTGACCAGCGATCATCTACTTTTTCACTTTTCTTTTCAACAGGCAAAATGCCGGGGCAGTCAGCTTCACAGAGCTTACGCATCGGCACTTCAAGACAAAGATGCTGGTACACCAGGTCTAAAAGATCGAGTTCTCCATCGGCATTGAGGTGTTCTTCAAGGTTCATGATCGCGATCTCTTGCTCGCCCTTCATGATCTCCGCCTCGTGGTCTAGCCAGATGATCTCATCAAAATTTGCCTCAAGCCGGTAATTGAAACCGCGCAGACAACGATCGCACTGCAAAGTGACAATCGTCTGGGCAGTACCCTCGACCTCTAAAAAGTCGCCGCGATGGGTGACAGTCACTTCCCCTTGAACTGGGGTAAGGGTTTCGAGGGCTTCAAGATTTTCGTCGATGACGACTGCTACCTGTCGGGTGGGCGTGGCCGCCAGATTGCGAAGCGCAATAGGCCGAATCATGACTCTGCGGGTGCCTCTTCATCGGTTTTGGGGCGCACGACGAGGCGGCGCTCTGGTTCTTTGCCGCGACTGAAGGTATCGAGATCCGGTTCTTCTTGAAGCAGGACGTGAATATGGCGACGTTCCGCAGCGTTGAGATTGCCGAAGACGTACTCTTCTTGGGTCTCGCGGACTTTAGCGGCAGCTTCCCAAGCCATATCCGTCAATTTCTGCAGATGTTCGATGCGGTGGTTGGCAAGTTCGACAGTAAACAGGGTCTTTTTGTCATCCAAGACGTGCATGGTCGTGTTCAGCATGTACTGGAGCGCATCAAGGGGCTCGCCTTCGTTGCCTAGCAGGAGCGCCTTTTGACGGTCATCTAGATCTGTGGAGCTGATCTCCAGCCAAGGCTGCTCCGTAAGCGGCGTTGGCGATGGGATTGTCGCCACGTCGGCAGGTGTTCCCATCAGTTGGAGAACCGTTTTGAGCCAGTTTTTTGCTTCTTCTTCTGGAGTTTCCATCAGGCTTTTTTCTTGCGACGCGATTTGTTCTCGAAAGGCAAGGGCTTCTCGCCATCTTCTTTGCGCTTTTGCTGGTCGATCACCCGCTGAATATTTTCAGGTAAGGGTTCACGGTAGAGCACGACGGTCTGGAAGATCTGAAAGAGGTTGCCAAGCAAAATGTAGAGTAGCACGCCAGCAGGCAGCGGGAAGAAGATAAACATCCCGGTGAAGATAACCGGGGTAAACTTATTGATCTGTTTTTGCTGGTCGGTGATGTTTGGGTTGTTTTTGGAGGTCAATTGGGTCGAGAAATAGGTCGAGATGCCAAACAACAAGGTCATGAACAAGTTGTCCCAGTGGATCCCCTCTTTGCTTTGCACCCCAGAACGACCCAGTTGTTCGATGAACAGAAAACTACTCTTCGCGGCAACACCAGGAACAGTCGTATGCACCTGGACATCGCCTACTGCACTCGTCTTGAGCAGGCCAGTTTCGGCATCAATGGTTGCCTTGTCACTGCCACCGGGAATTTCAAACGTTGGCTTCAAGTTAGGTGGATTAAAGGGCTGATCCTTGCCTGTCAAAACCTTGAACTGCACCGTTTGGCCAACAGGCACATCGGCTGAGTTTGGACTGAAAGTCACCACTTCACGCTCTTTCATGCCATCGGTGAGATAGATCGTGTGTTGGCCACTCGTCCCATCAAGTTTGACCTGAGTGATCTCGGTGGTGGGCTTGATGTGTACTGTCGAGATTTGGACGACATCCCCGAACGGTGAACCACGCAGGGTCGCAAATAGAGCAAAAAGAATGGGCATCTGAAAAAGCAAGGGCAAGCAGCCAGCCAAAGGATTACCGAACTCTTTGTAGATCGCTTGTGTTTCAGCTTGAAGCTTCTCAGGCTCGTTTTTGAACTTTTCCTGAGCCTCTTTCATGCGGCGCTGCATTTCAGGCTGCACCAACTGCATCTTGCGCGCGTTGCGGATCGTGCCTGCGGTCAAGGGCCAAAGACCACCCTTTACCAATAAGGTCAGCAGCACAATCGCCATGCCGTAATTCGGGATAATTCGATAGAGAAAATCCAGAATCGGCAGCATGAGGTTGTTGGTCAAAAAACTGATGCCAAAGTCCATTCAGGCCCCGCAAGGTAAAGCAGTGTTACAGTCACTCAATTCTAGACTAGAAAGCCCCATTGTTCTGTACGTCTCCCCCCCTAAGGCTGAGACGACTGTGGGGCAAGGCAAAGGGGTTTCGATTGATAGACCCGACGCGCAAACCGAATTAGACCAAATCCTCGCCCCAGCCCAGTGCGCTTGCAACGGTTCGCACATCTTTATCGCCGCGCCCTGAACAGTTAATGACCACGATCTTTTGCGGATCTAACTGGGGGGCAAGAGTGTTCAAGTAGGCGAAGGCATGGGCAGTCTCTAAAGCTGGAATAATTCCCTCTAATGTACATACCAACTTCAGGGATTTAAGCGCTTCAGCGTCGGTGATGCTGTAGTATTCAGCGCGGCCAATGTCTTTGAGGTGGCTGTGTTCAGGGCCAACACCGGGATAGTCGAGGCCCGCGCTGATCGAGTGCGCCTCTTGGATCTGGCCTTCATCGTTTTGGAGTAGATAGCTCATTGCGCCGTGGAGGACTCCAGGGCGGCCAGCGGTGAGAGTAGCAGCATGTTTGCCCGAATCCACTCCTTCTCCTGCGGCTTCGACCCCAATCATTCGCACTTGGGCATCATCGACAAAATCATGAAACAGACCGATGGCATTGGAACCACCGCCGACACAGGCGAGCAACACATCGGGCAATCTACCGAAGCGTTCGAGGGATTGTTGGCGGGTTTCACGGCCAATCACGGCTTGAAATTCGCGGACGAGCATCGGGTAGGGATGGGGGCCAGCGGCAGAACCGAGAATGTAGTGGGTCGTTTCAACATTCGTCACCCAGTCGCGGATTGCTTCAGAAGTGGCATCTTTGAGGGTGCCGGAACCTGCGTCTACGGGGCGAATTTCCGCTCCGAGCAATTTCATCCGGTAGACATTCAGTTTTTGACGCTCGATATCTTGCACACCCATATAGATAATGCATTCCAGACCGAAGCGAGCGCATACTGTGGCTGTGGCGACACCGTGCTGACCGGCTCCCGTCTCCGCGATGATGCGCTGCTTGCCCATACGAAGCGCTAGGAGGGCTTGGCCGAGGGCATTGTTGATCTTGTGAGCGCCAGTGTGGTTCAGATCTTCTCGTTTCAGGTAAATCTGGGGGCCGCCGTGGTGAGCCGTGAGCCGCTCTGCGAAATAAAGCGGCGTTGAGCGACCGACAAAGTCCCGTAAGTAGCCAAAAAGTTGATTTTGAAATTCGGGGTCGCCCTTGTAGCGCAAAAATGCCGTTTCGAGTTCGGCCAAAGCGCTCATCAAAGTTTCAGGCACGTACTGGCCACCGAAGCGACCAAAGCGCCCCCGACTATCGGGGAGGCTGCTCAATTTCACAGGTGCAGTGTAGGTCATGGATCTGAGGGATTTTTAATATCCACCCAAGATATCTCGAAATCGAAAACCTGCTCGAAAAAGTGCTGCCCAGGCTACAACTTCAAGCCGAACTGCGGTCGCTCTGATACAAGGGTAGAAGGATTTGAGACGTGTGATGAAACAAGCAAAATTGGGCTGGAACTTTTGGTTGCAGTGGGTTCTGGCCTACGTTCTCGGTTCGGTTGTCGGTAGTTCCATCGGCAAACCTTTAGGAGAAGCCATTTCCAGCCAGATGAGTCCAGGTCTTGGTGGCCCCTTGGGCGCAGCGATTGCTGGTGCCTGTGTCGGCTTGGCTCTTGGCTTTGCCGAAGCACTCGTCCTCGGTCCTTACTTGAAATCGATCACGCCCTGGGTCGTGGGAACGGCTATCGGCTCAACCGTTGGAACCGTACTCGGTGGCCTTCTCGATAAAACGGTTCAGAGTCAACTGCACCTTTCGGACTTACTGAGCAGTATTTTGGGATTCATGGTCGTCGGCCTGTGTATCGGTGTTGCCCAGTGGTGGGTCGCGAAAGAACAATTCAAAGAGTTTTCTTGGTGGATTGTTGCTGTCGTTGTTGGCCTCGCCTTCGGCCCCCTAGTCAACCTCATTGCTCTTAGCACCTTGAGTTTTGTCGGCCCTGCCGTCGCCTTCTTCGTGCGCCCTCTTGTAAGCGGCGCAGTCACTGGAGCGATTTTGATTGGGCTACTGAACCCTGAAGAAAAAGCGCTTTGACTGCCTACAGCCCAAAACAAAACTTTGTAGGAAACTTAAAAACCTGGAAACAACATGGGTACACACCAGTGAATTATCCGTGATAGTGCTAGGGCATTCTGGTATAGGCACCGGTATCTAAACTGACAACTCTCATGTTGGATCTCTTTAAGGACGCTTTAAGCAATCTCGTGAACGGCGACTTAAGCAAGGGAGTTGTTGGACAGTTCATCAAAGCTATCCCTGAGGCCGCGAGAAAGGAGCTTGGCGAAAGTTCTGAGGCTGAACAGATCCTCCGCCAATTGATCGATGGTTTTGCCGAATATCACAAGCATTTCGAAGACAGGCATGGGCAGTTGAAAGTCATCGGTCGTTCTAAGCCCATTTCTCTTGAGTCGGTTTACGTTGCGGCCAAGTGTTTGGATTTAGAACAGGTAGACTCCTTCAAATCTCTTGAAGAACAAGAAGCAGTATTCCGTCTGCAAAGCCATCGTCAGAAATTTAACGAGGCTCCCAAGGGACCCCAAGATGTCCTGGCACTTGCCAATCAAGAAAAGTACTTAATGTTGCTAGGGGCGCCGGGAGCAGGTAAATCGATCTTTATGCGTAAGATTGGCCTCGAAGCCTTGGAAGGTTCTGGATCTGGGTACGAACATGACTGCTTTCCCGTGCTGCTGGATCTGCGCAAAACAGCGGCAAGTGTACCGAAAATCGTTCAGCAAATCGCAAATGAGTTTAAGCATTTTGACATTCCGTATTCTGAGGAAGGAACGGCTGGATTGTTGGAGAAAGGTCAGTTGCTGATCCTTTTTGATGGTCTTGACGAGATATCCGATCAAGACCGCGACGGGATTGTTGGCACCATAAGGGATTTTGTGGATCGCTACGGCCAGAATCGCTTTGTGATTACTTGTCGCACAGCGGCCTACAAAGATTACTTTTCAAAGTTCACGAACACTGCAATTGCAGACTTTGACGGTTCTCAGATCCAGCAGTTTATCCAGTTGTGGTTTGAGGAGAATGCGCAAATAGCCAACGAACTCTGGAAGTTGCTTGAAAGCGGCGAACACGAAGGCACTCGCGCGCTGTGTACCAGCCCACTGCTTTTGACAATGATTTGTCTGGAGTACAGACGTTCCTTACAATTGCCCAACAACCGGGCAGTGCTCTTTGAAAGGGCACTGCGGCTCTTTTTAGAGGAATGGGATGCCTCCAAACTGATTCGTCGTGCTGAGGTTTATAAGGGGCTAGATACCCGATCCAAAGAGATTCTCCTTGGCGATATTGCTCTTAGTTCCCTTGAAGCGGATCGTCCATTTTTTCACCGCACTGCTCTAGCAAAGCAGATCACAGATCTCATGAAAGACTTGCGGCCTGAGGAAAAAAATGTTGATAGCAATGCAATGATCGAGGCCATTGCAAAACAGCATGGTCTATTGGTCGAGCGTAGTACCGATGTTTACTCTTTTTCCCAACTCACCCTCCAGGAGTATCTTGCGGCAAAAGCGGCTGTGGACAAAAGAGCTTTTCCTGATCTCGTAGAACAGCATCTCGCCAATTCGCGATGGCGCGAAGTCTTCCTGTTATCGGCAGGGTTGCTCAATCCTGCGGATCAACTGCTCCTCTTGATCGAGCAGGAAGCCCAGAAATTGATGCAGACAACAGCGCTTCGGGATCTCCTCCTTTGGTGTGATCGCATTCCCTGCGGTTCCAGTGGGCGATTTATGACTGCCTACGGTCGCGCTAGTGCCTTGGCTCTCGCCCTTGACGTCAACCGCAAACCAGCCCTCGAACGCACCCGCACTCTTGCCCATAAGCTCTCCCGCGCCCTATCTCTGGATCTGGCCTCAGACCGGGCTTTAGCCCTAGATCTTACCCTTGCCTTGGATCTAGAACGCACCCGTGCCAAAGCCGTAGATCGCACACTTTCTCGTGCCCTTTCCACTGAGCGTGCTCGCACTCTGGATCTCTCCCGCACTCTCGCCCGCGTCCGGACCTACGCATTCTCTCAGTTTTTCTCAGAAGACCTTTGCGCGTCTTTGATGAAATTTACACAACTGCCAAAAGAAAATTCGATGGATCGTTTCGAAGAAATGCGTACATCCATCTTGGAAGTTTTGGATATGCCCCTTCAAGCCCTCAGTTCAGAAGACTATGGGACATTGGCAGATTTCTTGGCTGCCCAACAGTTATTGGTAGACTGCCGAAACGCAGCAGTTCGTGTCAGCCATCAGGTCTGGGAGTCCATCTTGGAGAGAATGTTGGTCGTTGCTCCTTCGTTACTGAGTATTTGACAACGGTTATTGGGCTAGCTAACTTTAAGATGATTTGAAATTCTGAGGGTTTTGATGCGCCTTATGAGAGCTATTCTGTTAGCAACTTTACTGACTGTTGGAGTAAGTACAACCCTTACTGTGCCCACATTTTATGCAGTACAGGCGCAGGATACCTTAAGCGAGGCAGAACGTCTCTATGCTCAGGCAAACAGTCAGATTAAGGCAAGCCAACTTCGTGATGCCTATCAATCGTTGCAACAGGCGTTGTCACTTTTTCGCAGTGCCCAAAATCAACCGGGCGAGGCAAAAACGTTAGAAACTTTGGGGATTGTTCTCTTTGTCGCTGGACAACCTGCTCAAGGAGTCGGTTACCTACAACAGAGCCTGAAGATAGTACAGGCAATTGGTCTATCACAAAATGAGTTACGGCTTTTAGGGAATTTGGGTTCGGCCTATACCAGTGCGAAAGACTATACCACTGCTCGAAAATATCTAGAACCGAGGTTGGTATTGGCGCGCAACTTAAAGAATGTGGAAGCAGAAGGGGAGACATTAGATAAGCTGGCAAGTACCTACGCATCAGAAGGCAATTATCCAAAAGCGTTGAGTCTCTTCCAGGAGTACTTGGTGATTCTTGGAAAACAGCCTGATCGCAAAGCCACCATGGAAACCCTTGCCAATGTGGGTAGGCTTCATTTGCTTCTGAAGAACTACCCCAAAGCCCTTGATGCTTTTCAGCAATCTCTAAATCTTGCTGGTACCCTCAACGACCGCAAAGCTGAAATTGTTGCGCTTTCAGGCTTGGGGCAAGTTTATTCTGAAAACGAGAATTTTTCGAGTGCTCTCCCTTACTTTCAGCGGGCAGCCGAAACTGCGCGCGCAATTCAAGACAGTAACAAAGAGCTGATCGCTCTACAGGACTTGGCTTCTACTTACTACGCTCTTGGTGCCTATGCCAACTCAGCAAGCCTTTACTATCAAAGTCTTCAGATTGCCCAAAAGAATCAGGTTCCAAGAAAGGAATTAACAGCCTGGAATGGCCTCGGTAATTCAATGTATCAAGTCGGGGATCTAAAAGGTGCAGTTGACTATTACAAACACAGTTTAGAGGTCGCCAGATCCTTAAAAGATCGTTCAGCCGAAGGGCAGGCACTCGGAAATCTTGGACTTGCGTATGCTGAATTGGGCGATGATTATCCAACGGCAATCCAATACTACGAACAGGATTTGGCCATCGCTCGCGAATTGAAAATGCCTCTCGCCGAAGGGCAAGCCCTGGCTTTTTTGGGGAAAGTTTATCTACAACTAGAAGACTATACAAAGGCGAGAGATTACAATCGCAAAAGTGCTGAAATTCTCGGTGCGCTCAAATATAGCCGAGGAGAAGGTCTGTCCTACGTCAACTTGGGTGTTGCACTTTTGAAACTCGGCAACTTGAGCGAATCTGAAAAAGCTTTGCGAAAAAGTGTAGCTGTACTTGAACCCCTCCAAGCGAAAGTGAGTGGCGACAAGGCGGATGCGCTACGCGTTTCTTTATTCGAGCAGCAGCAGCGTAGCTATTCAGCACTTCAACAGGTATTGATTGCGCAAAACAAGCCTACTGAAGCGCTTGAGATCGCCGAACGAGGACGAGCACGGCCTTTCGCTGAGTTGCTTGCTGAACGTTCTTCCGCCAAGCCTACCAGTACTTTAATGGGCATCAGTCAGATTCAGCAAGTTGCCAAAGAGCTAAATACGACACTTGTTGAATATTCAACAATTACCGACCTTGTTAAAGTCAATAACAAATCTCAACTAAAAGTCACTGAACTGTTCATCTGGGTGATTCAACCGACAGGTAACGTCCGCTTTAAACGTGTAGATCTTAGACCAATCTTAAAAGATGGGAGCAATACCCTCGATAGTCTGGTGCGCAGTAGTCGCGAGTCTCTAGGGGTTACGGGTCGTGGCGGCATTCGTATCGCTGCTACTAATAAACCGACAGAGCTAGGCAACTTAAATCAGCTACACAAACTCCTCATCGAGCCAATTAGTGAATTCTTACCAAAGGAGCCAGGAGCGAATGTCGTGTTCGTGCCTCAGGACGCGCTATTTTTGGTGCCTTTCTCCGCTCTCAAAAGTGCTACTGGCTCTTACTTACTTGAAAGTTACACACCTTCGTTTTCCCCCTCGATCCAGGTGTTGCAACTCAATCACCAGTTAGCCAAGCGCGGTGCAGGCACGACCCCTTCTGAAGTGCTGGTGATGGGCAATCCCAAGATGCCGAGCGTACCCGATGAGAACCAAAAACCGGTTCAACTTGCAGCGCTACCTGGTGCCGAATTGGAAGCGAAACAAGTAGCCAGCTTACTAAAGACCCAAGCAGTCATTGGTACACAGGCGACCAAAGCTTTCCTGCTGCCAAGAATGACTCGCTCTCGCATCATTCACCTAGCGACCCACGGCCTTCTTGATGACAGCATTGCTGGTTTAAGTATCCCTGGCAAGATCGCCTTTGCGCCTTCTGGTCAAGATAATGGTTTACTCTCAGCGGATGAAGTCTCCAACTTAAAACTGAATGCAGACTTAGTCGTATTGAGTGCCTGCGACACAGGACGTGGACGCATTCTTGGCGATGGAGTTTTCGGACTATCACGAGCCTTTATGTCCGCTGGAGCACATAGCCTAATTGTCTCACTCTGGTCAGTTCCCGATGCACCAACTGCTTTTTTGATGTCTGAGTTCTACCGAAATCTTCAAACAAATAGCAACAAGGCGGCAGCACTACGGCAGGCGATGCTGACCACCCTGAAGCGAAGCCCCGATCCTAAAGATTGGGCTGCCTTCGTCCTCCTCGGCGAAGTCCAGTGAACACCCAATCACTGGCAATATCCATTTGGCTCCCTTTAGGTCAAGCAACGAAAATTAACTTTTGTATAACCTGAAAAAGCAAATTATATAAATGAACAGATGCTAGGATTCTGCTGCATTTCAACCAAGAATAAAGTGATGGAAGACAATCTTGAAAATGACCCAACTCAGAATCCATCTGGTATGGATCAGAACGCTATCTTGTTCGACGAATCGGCGTTTGGCGAATCCTACGGTGTGATGGGGATTGGTGGTGCTGCATCGGACAGATCGGCAAACAACGATGCTGACCGCGTTGAGGAATTGGCAGAAAGCTTTGAGCGCGTAGGCGAGGAATATGATCTGCCACCTGCTCTACTCGCTGGTATTGCTAGCCGTGAGAGCCATGTTGGTGACGTGTTGGGTCAGTACGGTAGCCAGCCCGGTTGGGGAGATCATGACAACGCCTATGGCATGATGCAAATTGACCAACGCCATCATACTGTTGATGAGAGCAATGGTCCTCTTGGCGAGGCTAATATTGAGCAGGGGGCTGAAATCCTCTCGGGTTATCGTGACGACATTACTGAGGCGCATCCAGACTGGACAGAGGCGCAGCAGTTACGGGGAGCAGTCACTGCCTATAATTCCGGTGTTCGTAATGTCCAGACACTAGGCGGACTCGACCAAGGAACGACTGGCAATGATTACTCAGGGGATGTGTGGGCACGAGCGCAGGTTTTCGCCGAGGATGTTTTTGACGATGATCAAGAATGTGAGCAACCCTGAGTCATTTTGAATTTCTATACGAGTTGTCGCGTTTCACTTTTCAATTGAGCGGTTTAATCACAAGGTATATAGTGGCAAACTATTGCGAATGCCGATCAAAACTCGCAGTATTTCTACTTTGGTGAGTTAGATAAATATAGCGGACTGCATTAGGGGGCAGGGGCAAGCCCCGCCCCCTAAAACCCCCGCCCCTTGGGGGACAGACTGCCTGTCCCCCAAACCCCCTCGGCAACTTTTATGGCTTGATACTCGGAATTGCATCGGGCGCTACGCGTGGTGATGCGGAATTGGAGGGGGATCGGGTGAGGTCTGGGTTAGCGATGGGATGTGCATTGGGTTTAGATCCCTCTTTCACTCATTGCGATGGCGAATTGGTATTACTTACTGACGAGTATATTTCTTCAGCCAGCAGCGAATCTCTTCAGCAACTAACTTTGCTTCAGCATCATCTAATCGATGGAGTATGCCCATGCTTTTATTGTTTTCCTGCAGAAATAAGAATGCCTTAGAATACTTTTGGATAACTAAAGGCTTAGAGAGATCTAACACTGCTTTCCTATAAATAATTCCTGCTACTGAGTAGTTAATAAGTAATTTTTCCTTGCTAAAGCTGAACTTAACCCCATTGACAACACTGAGGCTATCAGTTGCTACAGCTTTGATGATTTGCGCAAGAAGGTATATGGATAGCTGCAGTGTAATAGAAAAAATCATTAGAGGATATTTGCCGAAATTGCCAGTGCAGATGATGTACAAAAATGAAAAGAAAGAACCTTCAATTGTTCGCCAGAAAACATAAGAACTGAAAAGGCTCCAGACCTTGTTTTTTGGCAATTCAGATAGCTCAATGAGAAGCTTATTTTCAGTACTTTCAATAGAAGAAATGTTTGATTGTTTCAGGGAAGCTTCTGATTCTTTAAAAAGTTTCGAGATGACTCTAAGTTCATCTAAAGCATCGCTTGCATTTGTAAAGCGTTGATTTGGATTTGTGAAAAGAAATCGGTTCACCCAGCGATTAATGATCTGTTGAGAAATAATTTTTTTATTACTCTCTATTTGAAACTCTTTTCTGGAAAATTCTGCAGGATCTGCTCCTGTGAGAAGATAAAGTAATGTAGCCCCAAGGCCGTATAAATCGGAGGCGGGTAGCGTCTGTCCACCAAATTGCTCAGGAGCCATATAGCCATAGGTGCCCACTACTGTTAGTGTATGGCCGATGTTAAGTTCTGCTTGAACTGAGCCAAAATCAATGAGATAAATCTTTTGATCTTCTCCAAGAATAAGATTACTGGGCTTAATATCTCGGTGTAGAACCGGTGGTGAAAGCCCGTGGAGATATACGAGAATTTCCAAGACCTGCTCCGCAATTTCTAAGACTTTTTCAATACCCAAAGGAACGTCGATTTCTGCAAGAGATTGTCCAGGAATATATTCTTGAACTAGGTTTAGAGAACGCTCAACCTTTGTTTCAATCCAGAAAAAATCTTGGTATTTCGGAATGCGAGGGTGATCTAGCGACTGTAAAGTTTTGGCTTGACGCTCAAAAAGTTCATGTTCTTTCCAAGCAGCTTCGCCATTGAAAAAGAGCATTTTGATGATGACAGGATTCTGAGTTTTCTGATCAAGAGATTTCCATGTTTCTCGAAGGCCATTGGCACCTAGGCGAGTCTCCAAGAGATAGCGATCTTGAAGACAAGATTTTTCTTCACTCGGCATCTAGTTGCTCTCCTGAGTGAATTTTTCTCGCTTCTTCTGAAAGAAATTAATGAGCCATATTTCTTCTTTTTTGCTTATATCAGTACTAAAAATGTACTCATCTTTTCCTGATTTAAGACAAAGTTTTCTACCGCGAATTCTAATGGAATCATTTGGAAAGATGTCGTAGGAGTCAGTTGCTGATTCAAGAGAGGTATTGGCGTCCCAAGGTGCTTTCCACCGATGTCGAGTTTTACCGCCTACGCCTTGTAGTACTGAGCATTGGTTCCTATCAAACTCAAGCCGTGTCCAATGACTCAGTCGCCAGTTGGAGAGTGCATAGGCTGAAAGTGCGATCACTCCAGTAACGATGCCGCATAAAAAATTCCATTGCAAGGGATATGTTGGAATAAGCGTGAAAATCAAGACTAAAGCCCCCCAATTTATGACACTCACACCACCAAATAAGTAGGAAATCACTCTCCCCCAACATGCCAATCTTTGCAGAGCGTCTGGGTCATTGTCTTTATCCAAACTCGCAGAAGGGGGGATCTCAATGCCAATTTTGTCTTTTTCATAATCGATCACCAAAAAACGTTCCGGTGCGTCGATCTTTTCAGGAGGAAGTAAGCTTTCGTAGCGCTTGAATTCTCTTAGCTTGAGTGCATCTAAGGCTTCTAAAGCACTGCTAAAACGCTTTTCAACTTCTGGCTCGACCATGTGTTCTAACCACTCTTTAAGATAGGTACTCACCCCAACGCGGTTTTGAAAACGTAAATAGAAGCCATCGGCAACAAGTTCAGAAGGCTTCACACCGGATATGGCATAGATGAGCGTTGCACCGAGGCTATAGAGGTCTGAGGCTGGCACAGCGCGTCCACCGAACTGCTCCGGGGGCATGTAACCGAAGGTGCCCGCGACAGTCATCGATTTTTCTGGCCCTGAGTAGACCTGGATCGCTCCGAAGTCGATTAAATAGACTTCATCGGCTTCGCTGAGAATTAAGTTGCTCGGTTTGATATCCCGATGGATCAGCGGTGGCTCCTGGCTGTGCAAGTAAATCAGAATGTCTAAAATGCTCTTTGCGACTGCCTCAAGGCGTTCCTCACTGAAGCGGTAGCCTTTTTGGACAAATTCAGACAAAGAGAGGCCGGGGATAAAGTCCTGGACAAGACAAAAGTAGTGACCTTCAGGCTGCTCTAGCCAAAAGGCATCGCGGTGTTTTGGAATGCGGGGATAGTCCAATTTCTGGAGGGTTTCGACTTCCCGCTCAAAGTACTTGAAATCCTGCCACTGAGTACTGCGCCCAAAGTAAAGACTTTTCAAAGTCACGCGCTGGCTTGTGTGTCGATCTTCGGCAAGCCAAGTCTGCCGTTCAGCATTTTGAGCCAGACTATCAATCAGCAAATAGCGGGACTGAATCTCACCAGTCAACGGCATACAAAAACACAGAAGCGACAGAAGTTAAACATTTTCGTGTGATGCATGATCTGGTTGGAGCGATGGCCATCTTTGATTCGCTTTGCAAAAACAGTATAGCTGTGACCGCTTTCCCCAGGAAGGTCTGCACTGATGACCTGAAAAGCGACATCCACGCAATTTCTGAGCCGTTCGGGGCAAAATCTACCCTTTCGATGCAGTTTGGTTATCAAAACTGCACAAGAAACTTAAAGTCCGGGAATTTACGTAACCAAAACTACATTCTGCATTCTTTGCAAAGTGTTTTCTGTATGTAACAAAATTTTCATTTGGGGTCTGTAGTAGGGCATTATGTCGAATTCACATCTTGAAACTCTTGCTGCTTCCAAGCTCACCCGCCGCGATATCCTGGTCGGCGCTGGTGCTGCGGTTGCTGCTTCGCTTCTGCCAGCGGGCTATGTCAATGCTGCCGATGCACCAGAAACAACGAAAGCCAAGCTTGGTTTTATCTCCTTGAGTGACTGTGCGCCCCTCGTGATCGCCAAAGAGAAGGGCTACTTCGAAAAGTACGGCATGAAGGACGTAGAAGTAGCGAAGCAAGCTTCCTGGGGGGTCACACGGGACAACCTTGAACTTGGTTCAGAGGGTGGTGGGATCGATGGTGCCCATATTCTTTCCCCGATGCCCTACTTGATTTCTACAGGCGCGATTACCAAGGGCAGCAAAAAGGTCCCGATGCATATTCTTGCCCGTCTGAATGTGAATGGCCAAGGGATTTCTGTCGCCCAGAAGTACAAGGCTTTGGGCATAAGGATGGACGCTTCTTTGATGAAGGCAGAAGCCGAAAAGGGGAAGGCGAAAGGCGACCCGATCACCATTGCCCAGACGTTCCCCGGTGGTACCCACTGGGCCTGGATTCGCTACTGGTTGGCAGCAGGTGGCATAAATCCGGACACCGATGTCAAAGTGATCACTGTGCCACCCCCCCAGATGGTCGCCAACATGAAAACTGGGGTCACAGACGCTTTTTGCGTGGGCGAGCCTTGGCACCAACAGTTGATCAACCAACAGATCGGCTACACCGCCTTAACCACAGGTCAACTGTGGAACCGCCACCCTGAAAAGGCCTTTGCCATGCGCGCCGATTACGTGGAGAAATATCCGAAGGCTTCAAAGGCGCTGCTGATGGCAGTTATGGAAGCGCAGATGTGGTGCGACAAAGCCGAAAATAAGGATGAAATGGCCCAGATCGTCTCCAAGCGTCAGTGGATCAATGCGCCAGTTTCAGACATCGTTGCCCGCTACAAGGGGATCTTCGATTTTGGCGATGGTCGTCCCGTCGAGCGCAATAGCCCCCACGTCATGCAGTTCTGGAAGAACTTTGCCTCCTACCCCTACAAGAGCCATGACACTTGGTTTGTGACCGAGGACATTCGTTGGGGCGCACTGCCATCTTCGACGGATACCAAAAAGTTAGTGGCTTCGGTCAACCGCGAAGATATCTGGCGCGATGCAGCGAAGGCAA
Organism: Gloeobacterales cyanobacterium ES-bin-313; assembly: GCA_014379585.1. Classification (GTDB taxonomy): domain Bacteria; phylum Cyanobacteriota; class Cyanobacteriia; order Gloeobacterales; family Gloeobacteraceae; genus JACMLN01. Next base: position 58,705 of record JACMLN010000092.1, read on the forward strand.
TGGGACAACCTGTGCCCAAGAGCACTTCACGGGGCGTTGAAAAGTTCTTTGATGGCATCACTTTCGATCCCAAAAACCCAGAAGCTTATCTCAAAGCCGTCAAGATCAAAAAAATTGTTTAACTTCCCCCAGTTTTTTATTCACTGTCTGTAGGAAAGTTTCCAATGACTGCTACCAAAGAATTGCCGAAGTCGGCAGCTGCAGAGAATGCAGCGTTCAATGCCGAGAAAGATCAAAAGCTCAAGGTCTTGATCAACAATCTTGCTCCGGTACTTTACCCACTGCTTGCCTTGATCTTCTTCTTGATTCTCTGGCAGGGATTAAGTGCTGCAAAGATGACTGGTCAAGTGCCGGGGCCGCTGCAAGTGGCGAGCGATACCCAACCTTTAATCGTCGGCTTCTTTAACAACGGCGACAACGACAAGGGTCTATTTTGGCAGTTACTCGCCAGTCTCCAGCGGGTCGCTATCGGTTATACCTTAGCCGCAGTGATTGGGGTGACTTTGGGAATCTTGATGGGATCGCTGAAACCCTTCAATCTTGCTCTCGACCCGATCTTTCAAGTGTTGCGGACGATTCCTCCCTTGGCTTGGTTGCCGATTTCCTTGGCAGCGCTGAGTCAAGCAGCACCTAGTGCCATCTTCGTGATCTTCATCACGGCAGTTTGGCCGATCATCATCAACACAGCGGTCGGTGTTCGCGCCACACCCCAGGACTACCAGAATGTGGCCAGCGTTCTGAAGCTCTCAAAAACAACCTATTTCTTCAAGATTTTGTTGCCCTCGGCAGCTTCCTACATGTTCACAGGACTGCGCATTGCTGTCGGTCTTGCATGGCTTGCGATTGTTGCCGCTGAAATGCTGATTGGTGGCGTGGGCATCGGCTTCTTCATCTGGGATTCCTACAACAGCTCACGGATTTCGGACATTATCTTGGCGGTCATTTTGGTCGGTCTGATCGGTTTTGCCCTCGACCGCGCTGTCTACTACGCCGGCAAGACGCTGATCGCCTCGGAATAATTACAGGAGCCTGTCATGGCCTTTCTTGAAATCCAAAATGCTGGGAAGCTCTTCACTTCCGACAACGGCACAAAGTACGAAGCCCTCCGTGGGGTCAATCTTCAGATCGAAGAAGGACAGTTCATCTCGATCATCGGGCACTCCGGCTGTGGCAAATCGACGGTGCTCAATATGGTCGCAGGTCTGGGAATGGCCACCAGTGGGCGGATCGTCGTCGATGGTACCCTTGTCACTGGACCTGGGCCAGATCGCATGGTCGCTTTTCAAAATCACTCGCTGTTGCCTTGGTTAACGGTGCGCCAAAATATCGCTCTGGCAGTCAATGCAGTCCACAATGAGTTGTCAGAAGTGGATCGCAACGCCTTAGTTGAAGAGCACATCAAGCTGGTCAGTCTCGAAAAGGCCGCTGACAAGAAGCCTGGACAGATTTCCGGGGGTATGCGCCAACGGGTCGGCATTGCCCGTGCCTTGAGTACGCGCCCCAAAGTGTTGCTGCTGGATGAACCATTTGGAGCACTGGATGCGCTGACGCGGGGACGTTTGCAGGAAGAATTGGCGCGCATCTGGGAAGCCCATCGGATCACGGTGATCATGATCACCCACGACGTAGACGAAGCCCTGTTGCTCTCGGATCGAATCGTGATGATGACCAACGGCCCTGCAGCGAAAGTCGGGGACATCATGACTGTGGAATTGCCCCATCCCCGCAAGCGGATGGAAGTTGTCAATAACCCAAATTACTATCGACAACGCAACGAACTGATCGATTATTTACAAAAGGCAAAGCAGGCGAAAAAAGCTGCTCCCGCAAAGCCTGTGTCAGTTCCATCTGGTACTTCTAGCCTCGAAAAAACAACGGTCAGCCTCGGCTTTGTGCCCCTCTTGGACTGCGCACCCTTAGTGATCGCCAAAGAAAAAGGCTTCTTCGAGAAGTATGGATTAGATGTCAATCTGTCTCGGGAAGTGAGTTGGAAAGCATTGCTCCAAGGGGTGCTCGGAGATCGGCTCGATGCGGCGATGATGGTCTGTGGCATGCCTGTGGGGGAAACCCTGGGCGTTTACAAAAAGCCTTCTACGGCTCTCGTCACCGCCCTCACCCTTAGCCGCAATGGGAATGCAATCACGCTCTCCAGCAAGTACTACGAAAAAGGTGTGCGCACCCGCGAAGATTTCGCGAATTATCTTAAAGAAGACAAATCGGGTAAGCCCCACACTTTGGGAATGACATTTCCAAGTTCGATGCACAATTTGCTGCTGCGCTATTGGTTGGCCGGAGCAGGCATTGACCCAGAGAAAGATGTCAATTTAGTCGTGATTCCACCGCCGCAAATGGTATCCAACTTGCAGGCTGGGAATATTGGTGGTTTCTGCGTGGGCGATCCTTGGAATAGCCGCGCAATCCACGAAGGGCTGGGTTTCGCGCCTGCTACCGACATGGATATTTATCCTGGACACCCCGAAAAAGTTTTGGGTTTAAAAGAGACTTGGGCTGATGCCTATCCGAAAACCCATCTTGCGCTCGTCAAGGCATTGATCGAAGCCTGTCGCTACTGCGACCAACCTGAGAATCGCGAAGAAGTGATCCAACTGGTTTGTCAGAAACAGTACGTCAACGCCGATCCGATCTACGGAGCGGTTTCCCTTAGAGACCGCTTTGACTACGGCTTTGGGCGCACGGAAACTGTATCCAATTTCAACCTTTTCTCCCAACACCAAAGTGGTTTCACCGAACAACTCTGGAGTCTGACCCAGATGGCGCGTTGGGGCTTGGTGCCTTTTCCCAAGAACTATCAGGCTGTGCTTTCACGGGTTTACCGCTCCGAAATTTATGGACGTGCCTGTACGGAGTTAGGACTTGTCGTCACTTCCGACGCGCCAACCTCTTTGACATTGCCGGATGGCAGTGTCTTTGACTCCGCCGATCCCCTGGGCTACCTCGAAAGTCTTGCCATCAAGCAACCGATTGAAGTCGCTGAGATCAAGTTGCCTGCCCACCTGTTGACCATCGTTTAGGAGCCACCCGTTATGAGTCAACCTGCAGCTTTTCTAGAAATTAGCGGCGTATCCAAGGTCTTCCCCACCCCCAAAGGTACTTTTGTTGCCCTCGAAGATGTTTTTCTGAAAATCAATAAGGGTGAATTTGTTTGCTTGCTGGGACACTCCGGGTGCGGCAAATCGACGCTGCTCAACATGGTGGCTGGACTCAGTAAAGCCAGTCAAGGTGGAGTGATCCTCGAAGGCAAAGAAGTCGATACGCCTGGACCGGATCGGATGATTGTCTTCCAGAACTATTCGCTGTTGCCGTGGCTGAGTGCCTACGACAATGTGCATCTGGCTGTTCAGGCGGCCATGCCCGACAAGCCAGAAGCGGAACGTAAAGCGATTACCCAGCAGTACATCGAGATGGTCGGTCTAGGCCCAAATGCGCAGAAGCGTCCCAAAGAATTATCGGGAGGGATGAAGCAGCGGGTTTCGATTGCCCGTGCCCTGGCAATTCGTCCGAAAGTCTTGCTTCTCGATGAACCTTTCGGTGCTCTCGATGCGCTGACCCGCGAAGAGATGCAGGAAGAAGTGCTCAAGATCTGGGAAGCGGATCGCACAACGGTTTTAATGATCACCCACGAAATCGACGAAGCGATCTTGATGGCGGATCGCATCGTGATGATGACCAACGGCCCAGCGGCCAAGATCGGGGAAATTTTCGATGTCCACTTTCCCCGCCCCCGTTCCCGCAGCGAGATTATGGAAGATCCGGCGTACTATACGCTGCGCAACAAAATCCTTGAATTTCTCTACGAACGCTTCGGAGCGCCAGTCTTAGCCGACTGATTTTTTCCATCGCTTTCGGGCTTTTCCAGAGAAGGGCGGTGTTCCAGCCCACGAAGAACCAATGTGTCACCCTGTAGAGTAATGAGCCAATTAAACCCTCCCGTCAAGACCCTCTGTCCCTACTGCGGCGTGGGTTGCGGTCTGGAGGTCATTGAGACACCGAAGGGCGAAAAAATCCGGGGAGACCGCGACCACCCCTCTAGCCAAGGAATGCTCTGCATCAAAGGGGCCACGATCCTGGAATCGATCCATAAAGATCGGCTCCTTCACCCAATGATGCGGGACAATTTGCATGCACCTTTCCGGCAAGCTAGTTGGGAGGAGGTTCTCGATCGCATTGTTGCCGGTATTCGGAGCGTCCAGGAAACCTATGGTTCCGGTGGTTTCTGCATGTACGGTTCAGGCCAATTTGTGACTGAAGATTACTATGTGGCGCAGAAATTGGTGAAGGGTTGTCTGGGCACGAACAATTTCGATGCCAACTCCCGGCTGTGCATGTCTTCAGCCGTTTCTGGTTACATTGAGAGTTTAGGATCCGATGGGCCACCCTGTGTCTACGACGATCTCGATAAAGCGGATGCTTTCTTTTTGATTGGTAGCAACACAGCAGAATGTCATCCAATCGTCTTTAATCGTTTACTTCGACACCGTCGCCAACATCCAGAAACACGCATTGTTGTCGTCGATCCACGCTGTACAGAAACCGGTCAACACGCCGATCTACACCTTGCGATTCGTCCCGGTACAGACATCGATTTGATGCATGGGATTGCCCATTTGCTCTTGGCTTGGGGAAAGATCGATCAGACTTTTATTGATCGATCCACTTTCGGCTTTTCCGAATATACAGATATTCTTCGTCACTATCCACCGGATGTTGTTGCCCTACGCTGTGGCATCAGCGTAGAGGCATTGGAATCGGCAGCGCACATCTGGGCAGACTCCAGCCGAGTGCTGTCATTGTGGTCCATGGGAGTCAACCAATCCACCGAAGGAACGGCGAAAGTTCAAGCGATTATCAACGTCCATCTTTTAACCGGGCAGATCGGCAAAGAAGGGGCAGGGCCATTTTCTTTGACGGGGCAACCGAATGCCATGGGGGGCCGAGAAGCGGGTGGGCTTTCTCACCTCCTGCCGGGGTATCGTTCCGTCAAAAATCCTGAGCATCGCGCCCAAGTCGAGAATCACTGGGGATTGCCATCGGGAAGTATTGCACCCCAGCGGGGTCGGCACGTTTGGGAGATGATCGAGGGGCTAGAAACAGGAGAAGTCGGTTTGCTTTGGATTGCGGCCACCAATCCGGTCGTCAGTCTTCCCGACCTAGAGCGCACCAAGAAAGCCTTACTCAAATCGCCTTTGACGATCTACCAAGAGGCGTATTTCCCAACTGAAACCTCCGCCTATGCCCACATTTTGCTTCCGGCAACCCAGTGGAGTGAAAAGTTAGGGACAATGACCAACTCCGAGCGCCGAATTACTCTTTGTCCGGCTTTTCATGAACCGACAGGTGAAGCCCGCGATGACTGGCAGATCTTTGCGGAAGTGGGGCGAAGATTAGGATTTCCAGAACAGTTTGCATGGCAAGAAGCTTCAGAGGTCTACGCTGAATTTGTCGAGTTAACCCGTGGTAGACCCTGCGAAATGACCGGGATTTCCTATCAGAAACTCCGAGAAGATGGGCCTCAGCAGTGGCCTTGTCCAGACAGCGAAACCCAGGTTTCAAAGCGACTCTACACCGATCACCACTTCCCCACAGTCGATGGCCTTGCCCACTTCGGCATCTTCCACTCCAAGGGTTTAGCAGAGCCACCCGATGAAAAGTATCCCTACGTGCTGACCAATGGGCGACTCTACGGCCACTGGCATACCCAAACCCGCACTGGACGCATCGACAAGATCCGTGCCATGTATCCAGAGCCGCTGTTAGAAATCCACCCGAAGGATGCTGGAATACTTGAACTGATCGAAGGTGACTGGATAGCCGTTGAATCTCGTCGCGGAAAAGCCCAGTTTCGTGTCACAATTACCCGCAATATTGCCCCTGGAGTTGTCTTTGTCCCCATGCATTGGGGTTTCCTTTGGGCAGACAATGCCGAAGCCAATGCCCTCACCCATCCAGAATTTGATCCCACTTCTTTTCAGCCAGAACTAAAAGCCTGCGCTGTTCAGTTGCAAAAAATTTCAAGTAGCTCTTTGCCATTTTCAAAGCAATGCAATGTCATGGGCTAGTCTAGGTATTCAACGAAGAGAAGCACTTGTGCGCTATTTATGACATCCCTCACACTAACGTTAGATCCACTCCTCTCTTTGAGCGATGAGCACTTTTTTGCCCTCTGTGCCCAGAATCGAGATTTAAGTTTTGAACGCACTGCTCAGGGAGAACTCGTTGTGATGTCACCAGCAGGCAGCGACAGCGGCAGAAGAAATGCCAGCATTACAGGTCAGCTGTGGGTTTGGAGTACAGAAACTGGACTGGGTGAAGTCTTCGATTCTTCGAGTGGCTTTATTTTGCCGAATGGCGCAATCCGCTCTCCCGATGCGGCCTGGATTGCACAAGCGCGCTGGGATGCCTTAACACCAGAGCAAAAAGAGAAATTTGCACCCCTATGTCCTGACTTTGTAATTGAACTTAGATCTACCAACGATGCGCTGAAACCGCTCCAGACAAAGATGCAAGAGTATTTGGACAACGGTACTTCCCTGGGTTGGCTGATCGATCCCCAGGGGCAAACGGTTGAAATCTATCGTCCTGGAAAAAGTGTTGAATTACTTCAATCACCAGAGAGTTTATCAGGCGAATCGGCGCTTCCTGGCTTTGTTTTGCGCCTTAAAGGCATTTTGGTTTCTGAGTAGCTTGAAAGACCAAGATCGCAAAAACTTGTTTCCTGACACTGCTAATCGGTACACTCGATGGGAACGACTGGGGTAGTTTTCGGTGGGTTTGATTGTACAGAAGTATGGTGGCACATCGGTCGGCTCAGTAGAGCGGATGCAGGTGGTGGCACAGCGGATCGCCCGCACAGCGAGAGCAGGCAACGATGTCGTCGTCGTCGTCTCGGCCATGGGACATACCACCGACCACCTTTTGGCTATGGCGCACCAGTTGACGACCCAGCCCTCTCCACGGGAACTGGATATGTTGCTGACCACAGGCGAGCAGGTCAGTATTTCGCTGATGGTGATGGCTTTACAGGCGATCGGCTGCAAAGCAATTTCGATGACTGGAGCACAGGTGGGGATGATTACCGAACCCAACCATACCCGTGCCCGAATCCTGCGCATTCAAACGGGACGGATTAGCGAACTGCTCAAAGGCAATCACATCGTCGTTGTTGCTGGGTTTCAGGGGTTTTGCAATGCCCCCTACTGGGAGATCACGACGCTAGGAAGGGGGGGTTCCGATACTTCAGCTGTTGCCTTGGCGGCAGCATTACGGGCCGAGCGTTGCGAAATTTATACTGATGTCCCAGGTGTATTGACGACGGATCCGCGCCTAGTCAGCGATGCGCGATTGTTGGACGAGATCACCAGCGAAGAGATGCTTGAACTTGCCAGCCTCGGTGCTCAGGTGTTGCATCCGAGAGCCGTTGAAATTGCCCGAAACTATGCCGTTCCCCTCGTGGTTCGCTCCAGTTGGCTCGAAGATCCAGGTACTTCTGTCATTTCACCGCCTTTGCCAGTACCAAGACCGATCGACAATATTGAGACGGATCGCCCCGTGGATGCAGTCTATGTAGACAATAATCAGGCGCGGTTGGCGCTCCTGCGGGTGCCGGATCGACCAGGGGTAGCTGCAATCCTGTTTCGTTATTTTGCTGAGGCTGGAATCGATGTTGACCTGATCATTCAGGCCATTCAGGGGATTCGCGAAGAGCAGCCGACCAATGACATCGCTTTTACGGTTCAACGCAGCGATTTAGCGCGAGCCATTGAAGTAGCAAGAGCCGCCGCTGAGGCACTAGGCTCCTGTGAAGTCGTCGTCGATCCTTGCCCAACCAAGATCAGTATTCGTGGCGCAGGCATTATTGGCAGACCCGGTGTTGCAGCGCAGATGTTTACAGCTCTCGCCCGTGCCCAAGTCAATATTCAGATGATCTCTACCTCCGAAACTTGTTTGAGCTGCGTGATCGCCGGTGTCCATGCTGAAACTGCTGCAAAAGCGCTCTGCCAAAGTTTTGGTCTACGTACACCTGTGTTTGAAGAACCCTTTATTATCCATCCGGCTGAAACTATGGCAGTTCGCGGAGTTGCCCTCGACCGCAACCAGGCACAGATGGCGATTTTAGGTGTTCCAGACCAGCCAGGGATAGCAGCCCGTATTTTTGACTGTTTGGCGGTTGAAGGCATTCCTGTCGATATGATCGTCCAATCCCAGCGCGGTGAAGCCACCAATGACATCGGATTTACAGTGCATCGGGATTTGGTGCCTGCCGCTGAAAAAGCTCTGAAGTTACTTTGCGATGCTGTCGGTTGCAGTGGGATTCTGATCCGAGACACGGTGGCCAAGCTGAGTCTTGTCGGTATTGGCATTGCGGGTACCCCCGGCATTGCCGCACGCATGTTTTCTACCTTGGCGGACTTAGGGACTAACATCGAAATGATCTCGACTTCGACGATCAAAGTGAGTTGCATCATCGATCAGTCTGCGGCTGAGGATGCAATTTGCAAAGTTCATGCTGCTTTCAAACTCGGTACTGGGGAAAAAGTGGCAGTCGAAGGTTCTAAAAGCTAGCTAGGAAAGCGCATGTACCCAAATACAGCAAAAGTGGATTGTGTGGATGTCTATCACGGGGTGAGCGTCGCAGATCCCTATCGATGGCTCGAAGATGCGGATTCACCGCAAACGGCTGCCTGGGTAGAAGCGCAAAATGCGGTTACTTTCGGTTTTCTCAACACCATTGCGGCACGAGAAACCATCAAAAACCGCCTCACCCAAATTTGGAACTACGAGCGCTACGGGGTGCCTTTTCGCCATGGGAATCGCTACTTTTTGAGCAAGAATACAGGTCTACAAAATCAGAGTGTTCTCTATAGCGTCAAACAGTTGGGCGATCCTTTAGAAGTTTTACTCGATCCGAATACTCTTTCAGACGATGGCACCGTTGCCCTCAGTGGCTACGCCTGGAGTGAAGATGGCCAGTATTTCGCCTACGCAACTTCAGCTTCTGGTTCCGATTGGCAACAGTGGTATGTGCGCGATGTTGAAACAGGCAAAGATCTCGAAGACCATCTGCGTTGGGTCAAATTTTCCGGGGCTTCTTGGCGCAAAGACAACAGCGGTTTTTACTACAGTCGCTACGACGAACCGAACGAAGCAACTCAGTTTCAAGACACCAACTATTATCAAAAACTCTACTTCCACCAACTTGGTACCTCCCAATCGGAAGATATTTTGGTCTACGAGCGCCCCGATCAAAAGGAGTGGGGTTTCAGCGGTGAAGTTTCAGAAGACGGAAACTATTTAATTATTTCAGTCAGCCAGGGAACGGATCCCAAAAATCGCGTATTTTATCTGTCTCTTCAGGATCCAAACAGTGAAGTCATCTCCCTCATCCCGGAACCCAATGCTTCCTATGGATTTATCGGCAATAACGGCTCACTGCTTTGGTTTGTCACGGATAAAGAAGCGACCCGCAGCCGTCTAATTGCCATCGATATTCACGATCCAGAGAAGATTATTGAAATTATTCCTGAGACTGAAGAGACACTACAAGGTGTGACAATTCTTGACGAAAAGTTTGTGGCAACTTATCTCAAAGATGCCCGTACCGAAGTCAAAATTTTCAACTTAGATGGAACCTTTTTTCGAGAACTTGCCCTACCAGGAATTGGCTCTGCTTTCGGCTTTACAGGTAAGCGCAGTGATCATGAAACCTTCTACGCATTCAGTAGTTTTACCTGCCCAAACACGATCTACCGCTACGATATGACCAGTGGAGAGAGTACTGTACTCTTCGAGCCAAACGTTGATTTCAACCCTGAAGAATATACAACGGAACAAGTTTTCTACACGAGCAAAGACGGTACACAAATACCGATGTTCTTGTCCTACAAAAAGGGCATTTCCCTTGACGGCAACAATCCAACTTATCTTTACGGTTACGGCGGTTTCAATATTCCATTAACACCCAGCTTTTCTGCCAGCACTCTGATTTGGATGGAGTTAGGTGGGATCTACGCTGTGGCAAATCTGCGGGGTGGCGGGGAGTACGGTGAAGCATGGCACCAAGCAGGAACCAAACTCAACAAGCAAAATGTTTTCGATGACTTCATTGCTGCTGGGGAATGGTTGATCGCCAACAACTACACGAAGACCGAAAAGCTTGCCATTGGTGGTGGCAGTAACGGTGGTCTGCTTGTCGGCGCTGCGATGACCCAACGACCGGATCTTTTTGCGGCAGCACTTCCAGCCGTTGGGGTATTAGATATGCTCCGTTTTCAACTTTTTACGATTGGTTGGGCCTGGGTTTCAGACTACGGCTCTTCTGACGACCCGGAAGAGTTTCAAGCGCTCTACGCGTATTCCCCGCTCCATAATTTGAAACCAGGGACTAGTTATCCAGCAACGATGATCACAACTGCAGATCACGATGATCGCGTGGTTCCAGCCCACAGCTTCAAGTTTGCTGCTGCCCTTCAAGCCGCGCACCAAGGCACAAATCCTGTGCTGATTCGGATTGAGACAAAAGCCGGACATGGTGCGGGCAAACCGACAACCAAAATCATCGAAGAAGCAGCAGATCGCTGGGGCTTTTTGGTGAAAATTTTGGGGATGGTTAGCCCGTAATCGGATCTCTGTGTGGTGAAATCAGAAATTAAAAAGGTGTTACTTTTCAGCAACACCTTTTTAAAGCAGTTATTTTCGAGCGATTAGTTAATAGCCAACACTTTCGCTGAACCTGTCCACTTGGGTATCGAAATCAGCACGGTAATCTTCGCTAGCTTCCATGTGCTCGCGGGCAGCGTCGTTGTCAGAAATCAGCATGTCTCCTGCACCAGCCGCCTGATGGTACAGACCCGCACCCATATCGTAGGCAGCATCCCCAGCGGCATCAATGGCTTCGACACCAGCATCGTAGGCATCACCCATCCCATCGACACCAACATCATCGCCGATTCTATCCACTTGCTCGCCAAGATCATCTACATACCCATCGCGTGCACCCGCGTGTTCTGCTGCGCCATCCATGTCATCCATAAAATAATCAGCAGTGCCAGCGGCGTGGTGATAAGCAGCAGCACCTGCATCGTAGGCAGCATCGCCAACAGCATCGACAGCATCCGTTGCCGCATCCCAAGCAGTACCCAAACCACCCAAAATCGATTCGTCTTCCATGATGACTCAAACTCCGCAAACTCTTACCGTGCAGTCTAGGGAAGAATTTAATAACTAATGATAGCTATTAAGAATATTCACACGATCCGCGATTCTAGGGTAATGACCACGCATTTTAAACTCGAAAACTTTGGACGAAAGATCTTCAATAATTACATTAATGAAGGCGTAGCAATGCTACGCCTTCACACCGATCTTAGGCTTGCACTTTGCGGCGATTTCTCACCAATTGAGCACCACCACCGATGAATCCGAGACTTAATAGGCCTGCTGCTGCCGATGGCTCAGGCACAGCTGTTCCACTGACAGTCACTTGGTCAAAACGCCAAGTTCC
>JACMLN010000093.1 GCA_014379585.1 Gloeobacterales cyanobacterium ES-bin-313
CGGCTCTATAATGAGTCAATTGCAAAATTCAATGGGTTTGAACCATGGCAACGGATGTGATGGATTTTTTCCGGGCAAGTGAAGGCTGCTGGTCTTCCCAGCGCAACAGTCACCACTTGGCGATGCGCCGCTCCGAAGGCGGGCGCTCGGAAATTACGATCACTTGTTTGTCTTCCGAAGACCCCCGTGTCCTCGAAATCTGCCATCTTCACAAGTTCGATCCGGCACTCAATATGGGTGGTGCCTTAGTCGAATGGACGGGAACGGTGGATTTCGACAATGAACCCCACGATGGTCGGGCGATCCTGGTGCCTGTTCCTGATGCGCCAGGAGCCACCGAAGGCAGTATGCTGCGCGATATTGGTTACGCCGAACTAGAACCTGTGGCGGGTCGCTACCGCATGGGCGACGACGGTGCGATGACATTGATCACGATCTACAGCGAAACCGAATCCGAAGAGCGCTTGTGGTTTGCTAGTCCGAACCTGCGTCTGCGAGCCAGTGTGCTCAAGCGCTGGGGTGGTTTTAGCATGGCGACCTTCTCTAGCGAAATCCGCAAGCTCAAGCCTTCTAGCGAGTCGGCACATCAAACCCAACGCGCTTGGCCGAGCGAGCAAAATGCGATTCCTGACTGGATTCAAGCGGAAGCTGCAGGCAAGAGCCAAGAACTCCCCACCGAGAGCGCCTAGGGCTTTTCGATGAGGGCAACGATGTCCGCCGTTTTGGCAGTGAGGGCGGGTGGGTTGTCGGAGCGGTGATCGCCCATCAAGAAGTACGCCCCATCCGCAACTCTGACGGGACCGAAGTTAGCTGGCGGTTTTGAGGAGGGCGGCAAAAAAGGTTCCGCCAACGGTTTGCCATCGACCAATATGCGCAAGCCCACGCCTTGAATCGTTTCTCCAGGCATCGCGACGATGCGCCGTACCAGGGTTTGGTCTTTGTTAGTCGGATCTTTGACAACGACGATATCGAAGCGCGCAAAGGGACGTTCGGCAATTACTGTAAAATTTTCGCGTACGACCTCATCTTTTTTGAGGGTCGGTTCCATAGCGCTGTCGGGGACTTTGCGCAGGCGCACATCGGTCTGCAAAGCACAGGCAGTAGTAAACAGAATCAGAAAAAGAGCAAAGAAACGTTTGCGCATGGAAACTCACAGGGATAGCCCTTTTCATTGAAGCGCAAGTCAACACCTCTAGCACAAGGCTAGAGTCAGGTGATAAAAGCCACTTTCTTAGTGGCGCTGTGCCATTTCAGGCAGGATCGTACCGGCTATCGAACGAATCTCATTGTCTTCATCACGAAGTGCTTTGATCAACACGGGCATCCCTTGTCGGTCGCGGGTTTCACTTAAAAAAGCGATGGCAAATAAGCGTACCTGCACACTCTTATCACCAGCGGCTTCTTGTAGGAGAGTGAATACTTGAGCGCGTTGATTTGGTTTTATCTGGCTTGCGAGAGTTGCTGCTGTTTGCTTGGCATCAGCACCGCCACGCACTTGGCTAATCGCATCACGAACTTGAGAAGTGGGATCTGCTGGTTTTGGTGCAGTTGGGCGGGCAACAGGGGCAATCGGCGTTGACGCAGGGGCAATCACCTTTGACGCAGTTGCAATCACCTTTGACTCGCCAACAAAAGGAACTCGCAATTGTGTGCGACTAGCGCCTGAACGCGTTATCGGCTGATCTAGCTTTATCGAGGTGAGATCTGCACTTGATCCCGCACCACCGGCTGCTTTGATCACTTCGCGAATCGTTGCTCCATCATGGACCACAATTAATCCAGGTGCACGCACTGCCCCTGAGACATCGACGATTACATCTGCCCAAGCAGGAGCAGCACAAAGAAGCAAGGAAAAACCAACCATCGAGAGGGAGCGCATGGGCAAAACCTTCCTAATTACGAGCATTGATACGGGTTTGGAGTGTGAGTGAGCGGTCATTCGAATTTGTAGACTGGGTACCCGACATATTCAGTGTTGAAGCACTGAGATAGACAACACCGGCTTTGTTTGTACCATCGACCACAAAGTTGTTCACTTGACTGGTTGCAGCGAGTGGATTGGGCTGGGTTATTAAGTAGTCGGCGACAACATTACCCCCAACAACCGATGCTGGTGGATTGGTGGGTGGTGTCGGTGGATTCGTCGCCGCCACAGTTGTCAGTGTTGAATCTTGAGAGTAGTAGAGGACTTTTGGCCCTTTATAGTTGACTGAGTCAGGAGCGTCTGCCAGGTAGAACAGACGAAAGTAATAGTCAGTTTCTACCGCAGTGGTTAAATTGGGTACCCAAAAACCAAGAATGGGCTGCACATTGCTCCCTCCTGTGACGCTAATCGCTGTCAGGTTAGCTGGGGTGTAGAGTTTTGCCGCTCCCTGAGCTTCATCACTGATCAAGTCAAGGGCGGGCTTAAGTTCATTCGCAAGTGTTGTTGTCTGGTTGCCACTAGACGATTTCTGTGCAACTTGAGAGAGGACTCCGATCAAGGCGCCAGCGGTGATGGTCGCCATCGAGGCTGAGACAAGAATCTCGACAAGCGTGACACCTTTATGATTGCGCAGACTTTTCATTGAACACCCACTTTGCCAAGTATGGATAGTAAGCGAATTTGTCGAGTTGCCACATTCGTATCCGTCGCATAGCTGAGGGTTGCTGTCGGTATATTTGAAGTCGTAATACTCGGAGAGGTTACGACGCCACGCGCATTGAAAGTAACTGAGCTAAAGTCAGGATTAGTGGTTAGCCCAAGATTGATAGTACTTGCTAATGAATCGCTGATAATCACACCACTTGTGCAGTCAGCTGCAGTAGTAATACAGTATGAAGGTGCATTGCCTGGAATGAGCTTAAGCGTAAGAACCGTATTTTTGGCAATCGCTAACGTACGTGTTTGACGCAAAATGCCAGCCAGTTGATTGGTTGCTTGTTTAAGCTGTTGTGTACGAATAAGCGGGCTAAGATTCGTGATTGCAGCACCAGATACGATGCCGATCACACTTACCGTAACTAGCATTTCAATGGCTGTAAAACCCTTTGATGTTCTCATCGCTCAGTATGGTCCTGCAATATCGTTAATGAGAGTTGCAACGGGGCCACTGCGTTGTGCCGCATTAACAGCCGCTCCATTTCCGCTAATGCTGCTGGTAGTCCGTGTTCCACCAGCACCGCTGATGCTTAGGGTACCCGAATTATTGGTGGCAACATAAATACGAACAACAACTCGCCGTGCTTTGTCTAAGGAAACGCTCGGAGACGCGCCTACGATAATCTGTCCGATGTAGTCGCTTTGACGACCCGATGTACCACGAGGAATCGGAACATTGATTCCATAGACCCCAGTGGTTGCGACTCCGCTGTTGTCGTTTACAGCTGAAGCGGTTGAGGTACTTGGGTAACTGCTCGTGACACTAGAAGCGTTCAAATTTGGCACGGTAGAATCGAGCGTCCTGAGACTGGTAGCAGCGCTGACCATCTGCAAACTGACTGGTGAGGTGGCTGGATACCAATTGGCATTATCCACAGGGACATTGACCAGGCCGTTCTCCGCGTAGGTTGTGGAAACAGACCAATAACTGCGAATACTTTCCATTTCAAGTCTGGCGAGGTTGCGGGCTTCTTCCAAGGTTTTTTCTTGACGTCCTAGAAGCGCACTGGCTGTGAGTGGGAAGATAATCGAGGTAAGACTGATTCCGGCGACCAGCACAGCGACCAATGACTCGACGAGGGTTAAACCCTTACGATTACGAAGTATTTTCATAGTCTTTGCCAGTTGCGAAGAGAAATGTTTTTTGCAGTGTTGATCGGAAATTTGTTGCGACCTAAAGATTCGTCATAAACGATCTTTGTATTGTTGCCGTTAAAATTGACTTTCTGACCCAGATAGGTGCCGACAATATATCCAGAGTTTCCGCCGCCATCGAGGGTGAGTGTGCCATTCGGTGCATAGATAACCGCTCGCAAGGCACCGTTACCATTCAACTTAATCGTATTGGAGGTGTTCGAATAGATTTGCAAACCACCTGCTGTGCTGGTGTTGGCGATGCCATTGCCTGAAATGCTGAGCGTTTCTACTTGCGCAACGTTGGTGCTGTTGATGAC
>JACMLN010000094.1 GCA_014379585.1 Gloeobacterales cyanobacterium ES-bin-313
CCCGCCCCCTGGGGGACGGACTGCACGTCCCCCAAACCCCCTCGGCGAACTTTAGTGGCTTGATACTAAGAATTGCATTGGGCGCTACGCGTGGTGAAGCGGAATTGGAGGCGGATCGGGAGAGGTTTGAGGAAGCAATGGGAGGAGCATGGGAAGCGCACTGGGTTTGGATGCCTCAGTCACTCACTCATTTCGATGGCAAATCGGTATTATAGGATCAAAATCCCACGGAAAAAATCAAACCATGTTGCACAGAATTGAGGGCTCAGATATGGGATACATAGTCTAATACAATGCACATAGACGCATTTGATAGCTTGCCAAAAGGTTGTTATTAACTGGAGAAACTATGCTTTCGAGAAGAAACCTCTGCTTGTTTATAATGAGTGCTCCACTTTTTTCATCTTGTAGCTTAGATGATCTAGAAAGTTCTTCTCGGGATAAGTATGGCCACACGTCAGATCGTATCCTGGAAAAAGTATTTTACTCTCAACAGCCAATCTTTGAAGAGCTTATAGTCATGTTTGACGACGATTCTAAGATTGAACGAATTAGTTTTGATACTAACTACCTCGTTGATGATCCAAATCGCCCTGCTGCAGATATTGGATTTACTGAAGCTCGATGGAATCAGTATCGTAATATTTTCTCTAAGTTAAAATTGAAAGGTGGAATATCTAGGCATGTAGAACGGCACAGTATACACTTGATTGCCTCCGTAATTAGCTACCTTATAGGTGGCTCGGGCAAAGGTTACGTGTACTCTAAAATTCCGCTCAAACCACTTCTCAGCTCACTGGATAATATACAAGTCAATCAAATTTCGTACAAGAAACTGATGAAAGAAAATTGGTATTTATTTCTTGATTAGACTATAAATGAGCTAATCGGTAGGTTTATCTGTGGCCTAAACTGTGGGATCAGCACTGAACTGCTCACAGAGTTCTCGTCGATCTTCCATTGCGGCATCACCTGATATAGGGAGGGCAATAAACCCAACCCTTAATACTTTTCCTTGTCAACGCTTCTAGTGGATTTTCTGGTTGCTTGACTAAAAATATTTACTTCTCAGCTAGCGGGAATAGCAGTGGAAGCCGATTTGCTTCCACGCGCTGTGTGAATTTTCAGTGGCTTGGACTTGCCACGAGAGCGACTTTTACTCGGTTCACTTTGTGACGTTGTGATCTCTGAAAGCTCGCGCAAACGTACTGGTGGTAGCTCTGGAAAATGAACAACCAGTTCTAGACCACCACCCATCGACTCAATATAGGTACGAAGCGTGGATAACAACATGTCAGTTCGCTTCTCTAAGCGAGAGATCCCGTCTTGCCGCACGCCCAGTAACTCAGCCAGCTGAACCTGAGTGAGCTTCAACTTAGTGCGCAACTCTTGCAGTGTCAGTTCTTCTGCGATCATTTCAGCTGCCCTTACTTCGATCTTTGCTTGTCTTTCCTTTGGCAGAGCTGCCAGTTTTTCCTTGAGAGTGCTGCCCATCGTTTGTTATCTCCTTACTCTTTTTTAAACCTTCTAAGTACGCACTGAAGCGCTTGTCTGCCTTGCGAATAAGCTGTTTATAGAACTCTCTTTCGCTTCCTCCCGATTTGTCGCCTGCAACGAGCAGAACAGCACATCGTTCTGGATCAAAGGCAAATGCCACGCGCCACACGCCATCAGCTGCATCAAAGCGCAACTCCTTCATGTTGGCATGGTTGGAGTTCTTTAAAGTATCTACAGTTGGCCTTCCTAAAGTCGGGCCGATCTCCTCAATCACCCTGGCACTTGCAAAGAGTCCGTCTTGCACCTCTTGGGGAAGCACATCGAACTCTGGTTCAAAGTCATCGTGGAACTTGACTTCCCAAATCACAGCTAGATTATGATATCCAAGTCATATGCTTTCTAAAGCATATTTAGAGTTTAGCACCCTCATTGCTAAAAGAGCTTAAAATAATCCAAACAGATGAGCCTTAACTATGTGCATTCACTACATTGAAGCGGAAATAGCCATCGATCAGACCACCGAAATCCGTAAGCAAGTCGAAGAAGCCCTTGCAAAACAAGGTGAGCCTCTGCGTTGGGCCATCGTTGAAGCCCCTGAAGATCAGCCTGTGCGGGTTGAGGCTGTCGTCGTTTCTTCATGAGACCACTCACGGTTCTCTTGGTCATTCCAACGGGAATCGGGGCAAGGGTCGGTGGCTATGCAGGGGATGGTATTCCGGTGGCGCGTCTCTTTGCAGGAGTCGCAGACTGTCTGATCACCCATCCCAATGTCTTGAACGGTGCCATGCTCAGTTGGCCGCTGGACAATGCGTTGTACGTGGAAGGCTACGCCCTTGATCGTTTCTGTGCAGGCCAGTGGAACCTGCGTCCTGTGCATCGCAACCGGATCGGGGTGCTTTTCGACGCAGCTCTCGATGAAACTCAGCGTATTCACCATCTGAATGCCATCGAAGCAGCCCGTTGGACGCTCGGCATCGATATTCTCGGCTATCACTTCACCGAATCACCTCTTGGCGTGACCACGGAAATTAGTGCGAAAGGGGTTTCCTGGGGAACACTCCGGGAGCCAGATGCACTGCTGAGAAGCGCAGAGAAGCTCAAAGCGGCTGGAGCGGAAGCGATTGCGGTTGTCACTCTCTGCCCAGACAGTGACGATGCAGATTATCTGGCGGGGAAGGGCGTGGATCCTGTCGGTGGTGTGGAAGCGGTAATTAGCCATCTGATCGTTCGCCATCTTCAAATTCCTGCTGCCCATGCTCCAGCTTTTGCCTCAAACGAAGTTCCCCAGCGGGTTCACCCGCAGGTTGCAGCGGAAAGTCTGGGACATACTTTCTTGCCCTGTATCTTGGCGGGTCTGAGTCGTGCTCCCGGCTACGTCCCATTGGAGACAAGGGAAGCCACGGATCTTACCGCCGCCCACGTCGATGTGATTGTTTCCCCGATCGATTGCTGCGGTGGCTCAGGTTTACTTGCCCTCATGGATCGCCCCAATCCTCCTATTCTTCTCGTGGTCGAAGAAAATACGACCCACTTGGCAGTGACCCCTGAACGCCTTGGCCTGAAAGCCCAGCGGGTTCGTTCCTACTTAGAAGCCTGTGGCTGGCTTGTTGCCTGGAAAAATGGTTTCACCCTCAGCCACACAGCCCTCAGCGAAGTGGTCTAAGCGATGCTCACCAGTCTGCAAAATCCGCTGATCAAACAACTGCGCAAACTGGATAGCGCCAAAGAACGCAAGGCTTCCGGCTTATTTTTGGTCGAAGGTACCCATGCCATAGAAGCTGCTCATCTCCACAACTGGGCTTTTGAAGTGATCTGTGCCACTGAGAGATGGTGCGAAACCCATCCTGAATTGCACAACGAACTTTCCAGCAAACACCGCTTCGAACTTGTCAATCCCGCAATCCTCGAAGCTTTAGCCGACACGGTTGCTCCCAGTGGCATCGTTGGAGCGGTTCGCCACCAAGAGCGCGACTGGAAGGCCATGCTGCAAACCCCTTCATTGCTTGTGCTTGGGGAAACCCTCCAAGATCCTGGCAACTTGGGCACGATCATTCGGACAAGTGCCGCTGTCGGCGCTGATGGCTTATTACTCAGTGCCGACAGTGTCGATCCCGAAAGTCCCAAGGTGATGCGTGCCAGTGCAGGACTTTGGTTTCACTTGCCCCCCGTTCGCTGTCCCGATTTAGGTGAGGTGGTTGAAACCCTTGTTGCCCAGGGAGTCCAAGTCTTGGCTACGGCAGCTGATGCGACCCACAGCCTTTGGGATCTCGATCTGCGCCAACCGACTGCCTTTGTCCTTGGCAGTGAGGGGCAGGGACTTAGTCAGGCGCTTCGCAGCCAGATTCCGCACCAAGTTTGCATCCCGCAAGCCCATGGCGTGGAGTCTTTGAATGTGGCGGTCAGTTGTGCTGTGTTGCTCTACGAAGCAGCACGTCAACGGCGGTTGTGAGACTTGCATTAAGGAGTGTTGCGTATTCCTCAACACTTTCCTATCCTCGTGATAACTTAAGTCCGAGGGTACGGAACGCAGTTAGGAGAAGGAAGTTGGGAATGCCACAGGATCATCGCGACACGCAGCTAGAAAGCGGTGAAATCGGAAATTACGTTGCCCACCTGCAGCTACACATGGCTCTACAAGCCCGTAAGGTGCTGCCCAATACGTTTGAAGGCACCATGTCCTGCAACTCGCTGCTCTATCAGAGCCAAGCGGAGTATGAAAAGCTCATTTCTCGCCAACGCGGCTAAAATTTCAAGTTTGAGTAGCATAGAAAATATCTGTCCCTGGTATTGCTTTGGAAACAGACTGGCTGCCGCGTTTGCAGGCACTCACTGAATTTCAAGAACGGGAATATCAATCTCGTTCGTTGATCGCCAATTTGCCGGATGAAGTTCAGGCATTGCCTTTTTGGCGAGAGTTCGTCTCTGGAAGCCTGGCAGGAAAGCTGAGTCTGCCTTTTTATTCCCTCCACAAACCCAAAAAGAACGAGAACTGTTTTTATATGGGTTGTGGGCCAAGTTTTTTGACCGACCCCTGGGCAGAATGGGGCGCAAATTTTTATGGGTTGGATCTGAGTACCACCCTCGCGCGAGCCGTGCGTGCCCGTGCCCCCCAGTTGAATGGCAAGCTGTTTAAATCCCTAGACCAAGGCTATCCCCACGATCTAGAGCGCTACAGTATTGGTCAGTTCGACACCGTGATCGCTGGTGGTTTTAGTGCCTATGTACCCCAAGACTACAACGAGCGGGTGCTTAGAGAAGTCAAACGCATCTTGAAACCCGGTGGTCTACTGCTCTGGGAAGGGGTTGATCCAGAATCCTCCTGGTTTGAAGACTGGAGTATTGGTCAGATGTATCGCGGCTTGGAGGTCAACGATACCCTGATCGCGGATTGGCGAACGCTGTTTGACAGTTTCGGCAAAGTCCAAAAGCAAGAAAGCGGCGAACTGTTTACTTGGTGGCTGGTTCAACGCAGCTAGAGAGCGGCGATCCATGCGAGGGCTTCGGCTTTGTCCTGTCGAATCTGGGCGATGAGTTCTTCAAATACCGCGAACTTGCGCTCCGGTCGCAAAAACTTTTGCAGCGAAACCCGTAAGGATTTTCCATAAAGATCGCCTTCAAAATTCAACAAATGCACTTCGACGCGGCGTTCAAGGCCATCAAAAGTGGGGCGCATACCAATATTCATCAGTCCCCACGCATCGGGTTCGCCCACTTTGACCAAGTACACCCCATTGGCGGGCAAAAACTTGCGTGGGTCGATGCGCAAGTTCGCAGTTGGGAAACCAAGTTGTCTGCCGCGCTGATCGCCGGGGATGACTTCACCTCCCAAGCTGTAAGGACGACCCAATAATTGGTGCGCTAAGGGCAAATTTCCTTCGCTCAGAGCAACTCGGATCGCCGAGGAACTCACCCGCGCATCGCTGAGTCTTCGCTCAGCCAAGATTTCGATGTCGAAACCTTTTTCGCGGGCGAAAGTTTGTAGCATTTCCGTTGTTCCTAGTCGTCCCTTGCCAAAGCGGAAGTTCCAACCAACGCTGATAAATTGTGCCTGCAAACCCTGGGATAAGAATTGGATCATGAAATCCTGCGCTTCCGTGGCAGCTAATTCACGGCCAAAAGGTGCCACAACCACTTGCGAAATACCCGATTCTGCGATCAACTCCAGTTTCTCGCTGCCTGGAGTGAGCAAAAACCCTGTTTCTTTGCCAAAAAATTCCCGTGGATGCGGATCAAAAGTGAGCACTGTCGGCAAACCAGTGCGTCCAATCACTGCTTCCACAACAGCGCGATGGCCAAGATGCACCCCGTCGAAGTTGCCAAGGGCGACGGCACAGGGCTTTGTCGATTCGCTTACCAAAGAGTAGACGCGCATTCTCACCAAATAATTACGGAACTGTTCTTCTAAGAATGCAACATTTTCTTCATATTTGTTTATGAATTAACGCAATAAAGACATCAAACGCTAAGTTTCATCACAACTGAATTAAGAAAATCTGCAAGCCTCCAGGATGCCAGATCAGGCTTGCTTAGAATCAGTGAGGCGCGCCTAGTTTGGCTGCGCTGCATTTCAAGAAGGAAGACAGATGGAAGCTATATACTCGCTTGCCTGGCTTATTCCAGTGTTGCCCTTGCTGGCGGCGACTTTGGTTGGCATCGGTTTTATGACTGCTGGTCAATGGACAAAGAGTCAACGTCTTCCGGTGGCGAGCCTTTGCATCGGAACGATTGGGATTACGTTTATCCATTCGCTTTTGATTTTATTCCAGGCCATCGGTGGCCACGAACCTTACACCTACGAGTTTGAGTGGGCAGCCTCTGGGGGGCTTTCGATCCCGATGGGCTTCACCGTCGATAACCTTGGAGCTTTGATGTTGACCATCGTCACTGGGGTTGCCCTGTTGGTGATGATCTACTCCCACGGCTACATGGAGCACGATCCAAGCTACGTGCGCTTTTTCACTTATCTCAGCCTCTTTAGCGCCTCAATGCTAGGGCTTGTCCTCTCTCCAAACTTGGTGCAGGTCTACATCTTTTGGGAACTGGTGGGAATGTGTTCCTACTTGTTGATCGGCTTCTGGTTTGCCAAAAAGTCGGCTGCCGATGCCTGTCAAAAAGCCTTTGTGGTGAACCGAGTCGGTGATTTTGGCCTCTTGCTCGGTATTCTCGGCACCTACTCGATTACAAAATCCTTTGCATTTCCAGCCTTAGCACCGGCGATCCAATCGGCACTTAGTAGTGGCGCTGTGCCTCTGGCTTTGGTGACGCTCTACTGTTTATTGCTGTTCATGGGGCCGATGGCCAAGTCTGCGCAGTTCCCGCTGCACGTCTGGCTTCCCGATGCCATGGAAGGCCCAACGCCAATTTCTGCCTTGATCCACGCAGCGACCATGGTTGCCGCTGGGGTCTTCTTAATTGCCCGTCTGTTCCCAGTGTTCTCTGTGGTGCCGACGGTGATGACCGTGATTGCCTGGATTGGCGCGATCACCGCCTTTATCGGTGCGACTATCGCTCTCACCCAAAACGACATCAAGAAGGGTCTCGCTTACTCAACGATTTCGCAACTGGGCTACATGGTGATGGCCATGGGTGTTGGCGCTTACGCCGCTGGAATCTTTCACTTGATGACCCACGCCTGCTTCAAGGCCATGCTCTTCTTGGGTTCTGGCTCTGTAATCCACGGGGTTCATGACAACCAAGACATGCGGCTCATGGGTGGGTTGCGCAAGTACATGCCGATTACCTCTGCGACATTCGGAATCGGTGTGTTGGCCATCAGCGGCATCTTCCCGTTCTCCGGTTTTTGGTCCAAGGATGAAATTCTTGGTTCCACTTTTGATCACAACTTGGCGCTCTGGGCGATTGGCTTTGTGACCGCTGGTCTGACTGCCTTTTACATGGCGCGCATGTACTTCCTGACATTCGAGGGGGAGTATCGCGGCGAAGATGAAGCAGTTGTGACCCAAGTTCGTGCTTCCCAAAAGAACGTCTCAGCAGATGGTCTAGTGCTTGGTTTGGCAACCTTTGGCCCTGGAGCGATGGCTATTAACGAGCCACTTCACGACGATCATGATGACCACAGTCACGACGAACATCATCATGGTGGGAAGCCTCACGAATCCCCATGGCCGATGACCTTGCCGCTGGTAGTTCTGGCCGTGCCTTCGATCTTTGTCGGTCTAGTTGGTATGCCGTGGGCCAATGGTTTTGAGCACTTCCTCACTGAAGGCATGAACCTCGAAGAACACGCCTTTGAGTGGGGTCACTTCCTGGCGATTGCAGGCAGTTCAACAGCTGTTTCGTTCTTAGGAATCGGCCTTGCCTACTACTTCTACATCCTCAAACCCGAAATTCCTGGACAGATCGCCCGCCGCTTCGAGCCCGTCTACTTGTTCTCAATCAACAAGTGGTACTTCGACTGGGTCTACGAGTGGGCCTTCGTCAAAGGTTCTCGCCTGATCGCCCGTGGAACTCTGGCCGTCGATCAAAAAGGGGTGGACGGTGTCGTCAACTTCTCCGGTTTGACCACGCTGCTGGCGGGGGAAGGTTTGAAGTATCTCGAATCGGGCCGTGCCCAGTTCTACGTCTTGATCATTTTTGGTTCGCTGCTTGGCTTGATGGCCTTGCTCGTCGGACTGCGTTAGCCCTGAGGTGCCCTCTATGTTTCCATGGCTTACTGTTGCAATCGCACTGCCGTTGCTCGCCTGTTTAGCGGTTCCGTTCTTTCCGGAAACCAAGGTCAAATGGTTCAGCTTTACGGTCTGTATGGTGGACTTCTTGATCTTGGTGGCGGCCTTTGTGACCAACTACGATCCGACCAAAGCCGGAATGCAATTGGTCGAGCGCTACCAGTGGCTCCCGCAGATCGGTCTTGAGTGGTCCGTCGGGGCGGACGGTCTTTCGATGCCCCTGATCTTGCTGACTGGCTTTATTACAACCCTCGCTGCCCTTGCCGCTTGGCCTGTCACCCTGCGTCCACGCTTCTTTCACTTCCTACTTCTAGCGATGCTTGCTGGCATGGTGGGCGTGTTCGCCGTCCAAGATATGCTCCTGTTCTTCTTCTTCTGGGAATTGGAGTTGATTCCGGTCTACTTGCTCTTGGCGATTTGGGGAGGCAAGAACCGGCTCTACGCGGCGACGAAGTTTATTCTTTACACTGCCATCGGTTCACTCTTTATTTTGGTTGTCGGTCTTGCCATGTACTTCTACGGCGATGCCCGCACCTTGAACATGGTGGAACTGGCCGCCAAGACCTACGATCCGACTTTCCAAAATGTCTGTTTCTTGGGCTTGCTGATTGCCTACGCAGTCAAACTGCCCATCTTCCCGATGCATACTTGGCTACCTGATGCTCACGGTGAAGCGACAGCCCCCGTTCACATGTTGCTGGCTGGTATCTTGCTGAAGATGGGTGGTTACGCTCTGATTCGGATGAATGTGGGTTTCTTTCCCGAAGCGACCCGCACCTTTGCGCCTTTACTGATCGGCCTTGGGATCATCAACATCATCTATGCAGCTCTGACCTCGTTTGCCCAGCGCAACCTCAAGCGCAAGATCGCCTACTCCTCGATCTCCCACATGGGCTTCGTGCTGATCGGCATTGGCTCCTTGACCAAGATCGGGATGGCTGCCGCCATGCTCCAAATGATTTCCCACGGTCTGATCGGGGCTTCGCTGTTTTTCTTAGTTGGAGCTACCTACGACCGCACCCACACCCTGATCCTCAGTCAGATGGGGGGTATCGCACCGAAGATGCCCAAGGTCTTCGCCATGTTCACTGCCTGTTCCATGGCTTCTCTGGCGCTCCCTGGCATGAGCGGCTTTGTGGCTGAGTTGATGTCCTTCGTCGGGATGGCGACCTCCGATGCCTACAACTTCGAGTTCAAGGCTCTGGTCATCCTCTTTGCCGCAATTGGAGTCATCCTCACGCCCATGTACTTGCTCTCGATGCTTCGAGAAGTGTTCTACGGCAACATGAGCCACGAAGTCATTCACGAAGAGGACTTGGTAGACGCAGAACCCCGCGAGGTATTTATCATCGCTTGCCTGTTGGTACCGATCATCGGCATCGGCATCTATCCAAAGTTGACCACGGATATGTACGCTGCGACCACGGATAACCTCGTCGATGTCACTCGCCAGCGCATGGTAGCGAATCCCGCTCCTGGCTTACTCAATAGTGTTTATCGACCTGAGTTCATGGCAGAGGGCACAAAGATCAGCCAACGCTGATCCACTGTCTTCTTGAAATGCATTGAGCCGCTCGGATTTTCTGGGTGGCTTTTTGCTTATTCTTTCCAACCGAGAATGCGTTGCCAGTCAGTAATGGCTTCTTCAGAGTGGGGAGCGATTTCAGGCGCATCTACATTTGGAGCCGATTCAGGAACAAACCTTTCAGTCGATACCGAAGCAACAGTGGTTTCAAACTTAGAGTTTTCACGTAGTCCAGTCGGCAACGAGATCCTGGGTGCTTGTAATACCCGTGCTTCAACAGAGACTTGAGCCGCATTTTGCAGACCTCGTTCAGGCTCGATGAAACCATCCAAGACCAGCAGTTGGCGCAACCACGATTCACCAATGGGTTTAGACGTTGGCACCGTCGCAGTGCCGCTTGGTGCCAAGAATCCATCAAAAATTAGTAAACTACGAAGCCAAGCGATAACCATCACGATTCCCCATGCCTGCCCTCAATTGTAAAGGAAAATGAAGAAGATGAAGCCTTCTTGGATGATAAATCAAGCGAGCGAGCAATGGATGTGCTTAAAGACAGTCTCTTTAAGCGGGGCGAGTAACCTCATCGGGAAACCCAAGCGTTAGAATATAGCCTAAAGTTGGGGTTTTTCTGATGCTCCACCCACATTTTCAATTACCCACTGCTGACACAGAAGGATTTCTCAAGGTCATCGACCTGCCTGATTCGGACGATACCCCTGTGGATAACGAACTTCAGGATCTCATTCCTGGTCTGCTGAAATTACTTTTGTCGATGATTTGGGCAGATCGCCAGGACTGGTTCTGGGGAACGGATATGGCACTCTACTTTGACCCTGACGATGAACCGATTGTCCCTGATGGCTTTTTGGCCATCGGTGTCCCTCGTATCAAAGACGAAAATCTGCGCAGAAGCTATTTGCTCTGGGAGGAAAAAGTTGTTCCAGTATTGACGTTGGAAGTGGTCTCCCGCAAGCGGCGCGGCGAGTATGGTCAGAAGAAACTCGACTATGCAGCTTTGGGTGTACGTTATTACGCAATTTACAATACGCTGCGCAAAGTCAAAACCACTCTCGAAATTTATCGCCTCGAAGAAAATGGCGAATATGCGCTGGTTAGCGACAACCCTGTATGGTTGCCAGAATTGGGTCTCGGATTGGGTCTTGAGCGCGGGGTCTATCAAGGCATTGAGCGCGATTGGCTGTACTGGTACGACCAATCTGGCAAGCGTTATCCTACCCCAGAAGAACGTACATTATCAGCCGAAGCATGGGCGCAACAAGAAGCCCAATCCCGTCTCTTAGCAGAGGAACGTGCGTCAAAAGTACAAGCAGAGCTTGAGGCACTCCGCCAACGCTTACAGGACTTAGGTATTGCTCCTGATATCTAAGAATTGGTTCGGCAGTCGCATCCCCCTCGAAGAGGCAATGCTCGAACGGCGCTTCGGTGAAGAATATCAGCAGTACTGCCAACAGAGCAATCGTCTATTTCCTTATCTCTACTAAAGATCCGATGGACGATCTGCTCGTACAGCGCGAAACATACCAAAGCGACAAAGCCCTTGACTAAATGCAAGCCACATCAATAGAAGGGTCGGCACTTCACGCAGAGATTTAATCAAGCCAGTGAAGCCGAAACGCACCAATCCGTCAGGCCGAATAATGCCTTGCCAGATCGAATCTGGCCAGGAGGGAAGCGTTGGTTCAGTCCAGTCTGCTGTGATCACTTTTCCTTGAACAAACCCGGTTGCTTCTAAGAGTTCTGAAAAACCCTCAATGCTTGAGAAAGCAGGGTGCGACCACTGATCAAGAAGCTGCCGCATGACGGGCTTTTCCCAAAAATTCAACGGAATTTGGCGATCGTCACGTTGGTTCCAATCGGCAAGCACAAGTACACCACCTGGCTTCAGTACCCGCATTAACTCTCTGGCGAAGATCGCTTTATCGGGCATGTGTGGGCCTGCTTCAACAGACCAGACAACATCAAAGCTTGCATCTGGGAATGAAAGCGCCATGGCATCATCCACGCGAAACTGCGCATTGAGATCCTCAGGCGTGAGCTGCTGGGCGCGTTTTACCTGTTCAGGGCTGATGGTAATGCCAGTCACGGCGAACCCGTACTCCCGTGCCAAAATTCGGCTACTGCCGCCAATTCCGCAGCCTACATCTAACACAGTGGTGCCAGCGGGTAATTGGTCTAAACCGCCCCACCGAACCATTTCATGAACAAAGTCAGATTTAGCGGTAAGAAATTCTTTTTGTCTTAGCGGTGAACCATAATGCCCAAGGTGAATATGCTCGCCCCAGTAGAATTCTAGAATTCCGTCTTCCGTCCACTGGTCATAGGAATTGGCAACAGTGTCAGAAGATTGATAAGGGCGCGATGTGAACACATAGAGCGCAATACCACCGACCAGGAGGGCAAGTAGCAGAGCCAACAGTAATGGGAAAGGAAGTAACATCGAGACAGTTACTAGCAGGAATACAATACTCATCGATTCCCCTCTTTAGTTGGCAATATAAGAAAAAACCCCTCCCAGCGCTGATGAATCTGCCCATAACAATTAGCTGAAAGAATTTTCACGTGTTGCAGAAAATAGATGTTGATATGATTACCTCCAGATATAAGAATAATAACCGAATGTATAGGATCGTAGGATTCTACAGAGCGGGGCACATCAGGAATAGTGGCTGATCCCAGAAAGAGGAAACATCATTTCTGTACAAAGTCCCCCACCTACTCAGCACAGTTTTTTACACTTCTAGCTTCAGTTGCACAGAGTTATCCGTGGCTTTTTCGCCACACAGGTTCGATACGGTTAACCCCAGAAGCCTGACTTTTTGCTGCTTGACCTCTACCGTTGCGAAGAGTGCCAATGCCACAGATCGAATCATTTTGATATCGGTGATAGCTGTAGTCTGGGTTCGACTGCGCGTTAACTGCCGATAATCAGCGTACTTTAATTTCAGAGTGAGAGTGAAACCAACCGCATCATACTTGTCAAGACGTTCTTTAAGCATGACGATTAACTTCTCCAATTCAATGAGCATCGCCTCCCGGTCTTGTAAATCTTCAGAAAAACTTGTTTCCACACCCAGGGATTTGCGGATACGGTTTGGGTTGACTTCCCGTTCATCGATGCCTCTGGCAATGCCATAGAAGTAGTGACCATTCTTGCCAAAGTAACCGACCAATTCTTCCAGAGAACGCTCTCTTAGATCTGCTCCTGTTTGAATACCGAGTTGCTGCATTTTTGCTGCTGTGACTTCCCCAACACCATGAAACTTGCCGATGGGTAGTTTTTCGACAAATACCGCTGCTGCTTCAGGCAAGATCACGAAGAGGCCATCAGGCTTATTGATTCCAGAGGCCATCTTCGCTAAAAATTTGTTGCAGGAGACTCCAGCCGAAGCCGTTAAGCCTGTTTCTTCACGAATTGCTGCTTTGATTGCCTGGGCGATCAAGGTTGCCGAAGGGTTCTCGGTCTTATTGCTGGTCACATCTAAATAAGCTTCATCGAGGGAGACAGGTTCAACCAAATCGGTATAGCGATAGAAAACTTCTTGGATCTGCTCAGAGACAGCTTTGTACGCCTCGAAGCGTGGAGGTACAAAGATGAGATGGCGACACTTTTGGTAGGCAAGACGGGAGGGCATCGCGGAGTGAATGCCGTATTTTCTCGCTTCATAACTAGCAGCAGCCACAGCGCCACGCTTATCGGGCGTTCCACCGACAACCAGTGGCTTACCCTGGTACTGCGGATTGTCCCTTTGCTCTACCGAGGCAAAGAAGGCATCCATATCGATGTGAATAATTTTCCGAATCGTACTGCTCAGGGGCATTACTGTTCTCCCCGTGCGATATCAGGACTACAGTACAATGAATGTGTTCGAAAATCCACACTAGTGGACGCCTCTATCTAATAGATAAACGTAATCCAACTGATATGAACCTCAAGACTTTACCCTTTTCTCTGGTCGATGTTTTTGCTTCTGAACCATTTTCAGGCAATGGTTTGAGCGTATTTTTGCTAGACGAGGATCTGCCAACTTTAGCGATGCAGCGTATTACCCAGGAGATGCGGCAGTTTGAAACCATTTTTCTGCGTCGCATCCAGGAAACCTCCAGATTCATCGCTCGGATCTTCACGATGGAAGAGGAGCTAATGTTTGCCGGGCACCCAATCATTGGCGCAGCGTCTCTCTTGCATTCACAATTATTTTCAAACGACTTGGAATACCAATTCGAGTTCACCACGCCTGAAAAACAGATTCTAGCGACAAGCTACCGCCAGGGTGAACATTATTCAGCAGAAATGGATCAGGGGATTGCCAGCGTCTCAGCCCCAATTCCTGATGAAAAGAGCGGGATCTTTCTAGCAGCACTTAACCTCTCATCCAACGATCTAGCAGCAGAACTTCCGATGCAAGTCGTGTCAACGGGCTTGCCCTACTTGATCGTGCCAGTGCATAGAAACCTTGAGCGTGCTCGAATCGTGATTGGAAATTTTGAAGACCTGCTTGCCAGTGTTGGAGCCAAATTTGTCTATGTCCTAGACGTTGAGCATCGAGAAGGTCGAACTTGGGATAACGATGGCCGCGTTGAAGATATTGCCACGGGGAGCGCAGCAGGACCAGCGGCTGTCTATTTAGTCATTCATCAACGAGCTACATCGGGCGAGAACATCACCTTGCATCAAGGCCGATTCCTCAATCGCCCCAGTGCCCTTTATGCAACGGTTCGGGGCAACGCAGAACTCTCAGTCACAGTCAGCGGACAAGTCTTTTTTGTTGGCAATGGGTTCCTCAGACTGCCGCACTCTATGCTTTAGCAGTCTTTCAACCAAACATTTTCCGAATGGGCATTAGGTAGAAATTAGCTGCCGCAACGGTTCAAGATTGACTGCTAGTTTTTCGCCTAGCCAGAGGGCATGGTCTGTATGGTCTGCCACTGCATCGCCTGTATTGGGATGCACAAGAATATCCAAGCCCTCCCGATGCAGCATGAGCCAAGGCACCACTTTGTCGAACTGATCCACAGCAAATGCGACTTGATACATCGGTTTGGTGTGTGGGCCAACGAGTTGGTCATGCCATCGGCCTAGCTGAACTTGAAATCGCTCGCCTAAGCCTTCGCGGACTCGTACTGCCGCTTCACGAGTTGCTGGATCAAAATAGACGTGGGCATGAAAGCTATCAATGCCGATGGAGTGTTCTGCGACTGTCATGGAAATGGTTCAAGGTGTTTCTTTGATCTTAACCAATAGGTTGAGCTACTGGATGGGAGGCAAAAGTCATTGATTGGATTTCAGCAGACATTCGTGAAGCCTTCTCAAATATGAGAGGCTTTTCTGCCTCGAATCTCAAATAAATGCGCTTTTTTGGCCAAGAATGTCCAGACTGTCGAGTTGGCCAGCAGTCTGCTGACCAATTGCTCTGGTGAATACAGGTCTTTTCAAGACGAAATGGAATGCTAGGGTTCTGGGTTTACTTGGGCTTAACCATGGATTGGTATAGTCTCATCGACTCCACTCGGTTTGAGGTGTGTAGCGATGGCGATTTCTCGACGACGGTTTGTTGCATATGCTGGTCTTCTTTCTGCCTTGGCTCCATTGCAGATGCTCCATGCTCGCCCAGCCCAGGCCAATGTGCGCCGCAACGGTTCCCTCCGTCCCGATCCCCTCGGTCTTCTTGAACTGCCAGAAGGATTTCAATATCGGATTTTGAGCCGTAGCGGTCAGCTGATGAGTGACGGTTCAAGAGCACCAGGCTTGCCTGACGGAATGGCCGCTTTTGCTGGAGAAAATAATACGATCATCTTGGTGCGCAACCACGAACTGGCTCCGGTTGCGCTCTTTCCAGTCACTGCATCGTCAAATTTGTTGTACGACTCTCGCACCAGTGGCGGCACAAGCACCTTGATTGTTGATTCCCGTCGCCGTCTAGTTCGCCAGTTTGCTTCCCTGGCTGGTACGCTCACCAACTGCGCTGGTGGGCCGACACCTTGGGGTTCCTGGCTCAGTTGCGAGGAAAATATATCAACCCCGGACAATAACCCCTTAGTCAGCAAGCGCCATGGTTACGTTTTTGAGGTGCCCAGTTCTGCCACCAGTCCGGTTGCACCTGTACCACTAGTCGCTATGGGTCGCTTTTCTCACGAGGCGGCAGCTGTCGATCCCCAATCCGGCATCGTCTACCTGACTGAGGATCAAGGCGATAGCCTGTTCTATCGTTTTATCCCCAATCAACCCGGCAATCTCGCGGCAGGTGGACAGCTTCAGGCATTGCGCATCATTGACCAGCCCCAAGCGATCACCCGCACTGGCTTCACTGTTGGTGTTTCCTTGGCTGTCGATTGGGTAACGATTTCCGAGGTCGATCCAGCGGGAGATACCGTCAGGGTTGAGGGTTTTAGTAAAGGGGCGGCTCAGTTTGCCCGTGGTGAGGGCATGACCTTTGACCCTGTCAGTGGCGCTGTCTTCTTTTGCTGTACTTCCGGTGGCAACAATGGTGAGGGTCAGATCTGGCGCTACCAACCATCAGCAAGCACACTCGAACTCTTCTGCCAGCCTGATGACGCGTTGCAATTGCAGAGTCCTGATAACGTCACTATTTCGCCCTTTGGTGGCCTGTTTGTTTGCGAAGATGGCGATGGATCGGACAACCTGATTTACATTACTCCAGTCGGATTGCCTGTCCTATTTGCCCGCAACGTCTTCAACGATAGTGAGTTCGCTGGAGCAACCTTCTCACCCGATGGTCAGACCCTATTCGTCAACATCCAGGTTCCAGGCTACACCTTGGCGATCTGGGGGCCTTGGCAGCAGTGGACGAATGACCAAATAGACTAAGCATGGATTTCCTTTGCTTGAATGTATTGATCAAGAAGCAGATTGGCTGTTTCCCGGAGCCTGCCGTCATTTTGGGTGAGAAGTTCAGCGTAGATCAGCAGCGGATGAGCTATCCCTGATCGCTCCTGCCAAGAATTATCTGTTCCGAAGCTCTTTAGAAAAACTACCTCCCCATTCGTCGCTGGTCTCAACAAAAGCTTTGTGACTAAAGCTCTATAGTTTTCTTCAACATGCAAAACAAACTGCTGTGGCCGCAGGTAGTTGGTGATGAGGGCTGCACCGAGTTCTCCCCCAATCAAACATTCACCTTGCTCCGCTAAATGCTGCATTTTCTCAATGCGCTCCTCTATAGAACGGGAGCCAGCAAAAGTGAATGCGCCAATAAATAACTTTGGGCGAAGCGCTTCGGCGTAACCCAGATCCCAGCGATTCAGCAGTTTACCGTAGTTGGCTATCTGGTATGTTTTGTTTCTGAGCCTTTCGAGATAACCAGTATTCAAAAGTGTCTCAAAGGTATTGCTGACTGCACCGAGAGAGATACCTGATTTCTGAGCTAACTCGCGGTATCCCAGATCTATAGCCTTAGTCTCACGTAGCAGCACGTACATCAACATGAGATCTGTAGCTGTGAGAGATTTGCTCTTCTCGATATTGTGATCTTTAGGTACTCGACGACCAGTAATGACTGCGTAGATTGCAGGGCTATTCAGGTACATATTTCCACCAGCATCCAAATATTCAATTCCCTGATTGCGCAATGCTTCAGCGAGATCGTCTGAAATGCGCTCAGTGAGGAGAAGTGGTCGGATTTTGAATTGTGCTTCGACTCGCCTTAGCTTGTCTGTCAAAACACCCACACTTGCCATAGAAATGCGGGTCTTGTAGTCAAAAAGATATTCAACAGTGTTGAGAGGGCTAGTGACACGAAAAAGCCCATCTGCACCCACATCCTTAGGCATCCCACTTTCATTCCACGCAACTGAAGTAGCCTGAATACCAGGAAGGGCATTCAGGTGTCCAAGAAAGCGTTCGTAAATCTCTTGCTCCATCTACTTCGCCCATAGCTGTTCATATTTTAAGCTCGTTCATGAAATATGAACAGAGCCAAAACGTGAACAGCTAGATATGTCGATAGACAGTTTTGTCAATTTTCAAACTACTTTAACGCTGAGTGAGGCTTTGCTGGATCGCCCAGATTGATAGGGGGCGAAGGTACATCGAAGCGCGGAATGTCCGGACAGCAGTGATCGCCTCTGGAGTGCGAAATTGCATCCCATTTTCGTAGATCGTGCGGACAACGGCTTCAGCGATGGCGAATCCTTCGCGCTTGAGGCCGTTGCGGATCATGAAAGCGGCAATGCCGTAGTTGATCCCAGTCCAAACTTCGGAAGGGTGTTCGGAGTCAGCGATCAAGGTGCCGTCAGCGTTGGTGCCGTTGGCGCAGCCGAACTTGCCGCCGTAAAAGCCTTGGAAGCAGGTTTGGTAGACAGTTTTGAGGGAGGATTGCACTTGGGCAAGGGGAACGATATCCGCAAGGCCGCAGACTTGGGCGTAGTACTCGCCGCAAAGTTGATCGGCCATCACGACTTCAGACTTGCTGCCACTGTCGATCCGGTAGAAGCGGCCATTCCAGAGTTTTGCTTCGTAGACGGGTTTGGATTGGGTCAACCAACTTTGGAAGAGTTTAATTGCCTCTGGATCGGCAAGCAATTTGCCGATTTCGATGGCAGCTTCGAGGGCAGAGAGCCATAGTCCGCCACAGTAGGCACTGATCCCTTTTTGTTCCCAGGCATCGTAGGTGGAATCGGGCACGCCGGAGTGTTCAGGAATGCCATCCCCGTCGAGGTCGAACGTGGTTTTTAGGCGAATTAGGGCAGCTTTGGCGGAAGGCCAGCAGTAGCGCAAGAAGTCCAGATCTTTTTTGCCTGTGAGTACGTAATCTCGATAGACCTGCAGGACGAAATCGCAGGGCAAATCTTTCCAGAGGTTGCAGTCCTGGTAACTAGTGTAGTTGGTCTTGATCCAGGGATTTTCGTTGGGGGCACCGAGGTCGTGGGGGAGCGCATCTTTGGCTTTGCGCTTGGCCATTTGTTTCGTATACCCGATCAGTCGGATGGAATCGTCCTCATCTTTCACCACATCGGCGTAGGCGCGTAGGACATTTTTCTCCAGTTCAGGCCAGAGCATCAAGAGGGCGAAAGAACCATACAAACGCACGTCCAAAGAATCGTACCAACGGTAGTCGGTGGATTCGAGGATCGTGAAATAGCCTTTGCCTGGTAGGGCTTTTTGAATATCGGCCAGAGAGGAAATTTTGGCAGGGACAAAACCGTTTTCCCAGAGGGTGCCGCCGCTGGTTAAGAAGTAGAGTTCGTTGAAGAGGGCTTGCTTGTACCAC
>JACMLN010000095.1 GCA_014379585.1 Gloeobacterales cyanobacterium ES-bin-313
CAAGCCATTTTGACTAAAATTGCCAGTGTTGCTAAAGGCGTACATGGTGCAACCGCAGTCGATACGAGTCAAGTTTCAGTAGGCTAGGAAAGTCAGAGGGTGCAGTGAACTACACCCTCGTTGAGCGATCAGTAAGGCTTCAGCAAGCCAGGGTGGTGGAAGTGTGTTCAATTGGTCAGTGGTTTGGACGTGCAAAGAGGCAGTGGAGTAGCAGGTGGCAGGTTGAAGCTTAGACATCGGTAGATTCGCAATGCGTCACCCTTATTTGTAGCTGAAAGATAGGCATGGCAAGCGTTTCAGATCGCTATTGCGCGGTTCGTTGTGCCAGAACGTGGACATAAAAAGACTGTCTATTAAACTAGGACAAGGTCACTGTGTGTCTATCCCAAACAAGGTTATTCACAAGGGTGACAATTTGAAGGATTGCTCATTGGTGGGTGCCAGGATTTTCATCCTCCCCGAAAGAATGACGAACGATTAATTCTTCCTCTAAGCACGACTAATCCCTTTCTTGCGGGGGACGTTATGGACAAATGGAGTTACTAAAATCCGTACATTCTGGACGTATTTGCTTTTCGGAGACATGGTGTGAAATCGACCAATTTTTTGCTCACATATCTACTAGCATCTTTACTGTTTTTGGGAATGGCTGTAGCAGCACCTGTCCAACCGAAAGCAAAGGTTGCTCTCTCCTCAACTCAAAAAGCTCAAACACCGAAACACAAGCCAAACAGAGTCAGCGCTGAGCAATTGAGTACCTTCTCAACCCAAGCAGGTGGCAGTGCAAAGCGGTTGAAGAACATTGGTCTTGCAGTTGACCGCATCAATGGAACTCGGCTCGCTCCTGGCCGCACCTTTTCCTTTAACCGTACTGTCGGTCCACGTACAGGAGATCGTGGCTTCCGTACAGCTACTGTCTTCGAAGACCGCAAAAAAGTGCCCGGTGTTGGCGGCGGAGTCTCGCAGGTAACGGGAACTCTCTTCAACGCAGCAGCTCTAGCTGGTTTACAGATCGATGAAGTTCATCCCCACTCGCGACCAGTCGCCTACCTGCCCGCAGGTCGTGATGCTACGGTCGAGTACGGTGCTGTAGATCTTAAGTTCACCAATAATACAAAATCACCGATTACCATACGCTATATTCTCCAGGGTCGTCGTCTGAGTGCCAGCATATTGGGCAAGAAGGTACCTGGTCAGAAGATTTCTTTAAAAACAAAGGTCAAGACTCTAGCTCCTGGTAAAGTGAGCGCCATGCTCTTCCGCACCTACACTCTTAGAGGCAAGCAGCAGCGGCAGGAGCGGCTCTATAGCCATATCTATAGTTGGAACCCCAAAGGATAGATAGGGTGTTGAAGAGGTTGTTTTACTACTGTTTCCTATTATTTATGGCGAGTTTCTGTCTCACTGAATCTAGTCATGGAGCACCAACGTTTTGGCATTCTAAAAGCTCTCAAGTTCACAAGCCAGCGACAGCCAAATCATTCTCGTCGGCTCAGTTGCAGTGGAGGGGGGCCAAGTTGGAAGAGTTAACCTTTATGCGTCAGGTCTACAACAGGCAATTAGAACAGACCAGTCGAGGTCGCAAACCCAGCGGTGATCTACCCGCGTCTCATCTAGCAGTGATTGAGGGCAAGTTATTGGCCAAACCCCAAGCCGCCCTTGCTGCCCGCTGTCTCCTGAAGGCTGCCCGAATAGAAATTCAACACAGCTACGCTCTGGGCGTTCTTAGGCACAGTCAGGTTCAAGGTATAGGTGTGATGAGTGCCTATCGCCCACCCTCTAGACAGTTTGCCAACTGGCAGGAAAACTTTCCACAATACTACAAGAGTACTCGCAACCATCGCCGCGCCTTATCTGGTGGAGAGTTCGGTGAGGCAGCAGTAGAATCCATGGTTTTCTATATTAAGAAACGACTTGCTTCGCCTGGTTTTAGTATGCACAACTATGGTCTGGCTATCGATTTCAAAGCCCGTGAGAATGGTGTATTACTTACAACGAGTACCAACAAAACTAATATCGCAGCTTGGCGTGACTCCTGGTTCTATATGTGGCTTAGTCACAACGCCAGGAAGTATCGATTCCATCTCAATCCACATATTAATGAACCCTGGCACTGGGAGTACCAGTAAAATCAGAAAATAGGTTCTGATTTCAAAAGTAAATTCGCTCCAATTCTCTTAGCTTTTCTTTTCTTCTTCGCAACATTCATATTGTCAATAAGATTTGGATAAGGCCGCCCGGCCTTCTTCGCATTCTCTTTCGCTGAAGACTTTTCGGCTTCACTGAGAGGCTCTGATTTCTTTTCTGGAGCAGGAGTGTCCCAAACTTCTTTTTCCTTTTTCATTGTCATTTCTCACAATTTCTTCGATCCTAATTACTTTTTGATACAACAAAATCACACATTATAGCAAATCACGAAATACCTGCACGCTTTAGAGAGTCAAGGATCCATGGATAGCCCGACAGTGAAGCGATGACTTCATTTGTCGTATTCACCATTAGTTCGCACACTTTGTCTTCCAACTCTTTCAGGTCTTTAAACATCTTCCAAGAAAGTTTGCTTTTCAAGTACTCCCACACCCGTTCTATCGGATTCAACTCTGGACTATACGCTGGCTGAAAGAGTAAGAAGATATTCTCTGGGATCTGCAAGCCTTTTGCTTTATGGCATCCGCTATTGTCTAACAGTAAGACGAGGAAACTTTCTGCATATGCTTCAGATAGCTTCTGCAAATACCCCTCAAAACATTTCCCATCAAGCGTATTGAATATCCAGTAGTAGCTTTCGCCCGTTGTTGGCTCTACTGCTCCATAAGCATAGAAATACTCAAAACGCCAACAGTACTGACCAATCGGCTTGACCCCCCGCAGGGTGATTTTGCGACGGCGCACTCCCTTCAATCCAAATCGGCTTTCGTCCATGCAAAAAAAGCGTACCTGTTGCTCAGGCTTCTTTGGATAGAGACCGTTCAGCCAGAATAAAAACCGCGCTAGTTTTTTTTTAGCTTTTCGCCCTGTTCGGGATCTTTGGCTGTATTGGATGGGCGTGCCACCTTTGGTCGTGCTTTCAACTTGTTATGAACTACTCTATAAATCACAGCATGGCTCACCTCGACTCCATGTTCTTCAAGGAGCCATTGACGAATCTCTTCATAGTTATCAAAGCCTTCTGGGTTGGCGAGTTTCTTTTTGACTTGTTCTTGGAGAGCCTCGCTTAAGTGCGCTTTCCTGCCGCGATTATTCCGTGGTTTGAGTAAGCCAGCTAACCCTTCTTTTTCATAGGTGCGAAACCAACGCCGGATGCTCGAAACATCCTTGCCAACAATACGGGCGATGGAATTTTCGAAGGGGGCGATGCCACTGGCATACAGGTAAAGCGCTTGTAGACGCTCTCTTGCCCAATTAGCACTTTGCTCAGACATCATCTTTTTAAGCTGTTCTGGCGATTGTGTAACCTGCAGATCAAGAAGTCGAGGCATGATGGGTGCTCGGTCAACAGACTCCTATTGTATCGCTTACCTATTCAGTGAGATGATATAAAAGGTATTTCGCGTCGCGTACTCACCCACCAACTACGGCAGCTAGAACAAGCTGGGCTTATCCATCGAGAAGTCTTTGCCCAAGTTCCTCCAAAAGTAGAGTATTCGCTCACAGAATTGGGTGAATCATTAATACCTGTCGTTGAAACTTTGGGTCAGTGGGCTGAAATCAATGCAACGCATATCCGCAAACAAGAAGCTGTGCACTTGCTTTCTACAAGGCAATGCTTGTTGCTTCAAATCTGAAGGTTGATCACTTTTGTATTGAATGATCCCGTCATAGCCATTCACAGCTTGACAAGGGTCAAGGTCAGAGTATTGAGAAGGGAGATATTCTTATTGGAGGAGCGCCGCTCATGAGCATATTGCTCTACGTGTTCGGACGAGTTCTGGTTTTCAAATGATTCAAGAGCTTTATCGATGAGTGCAAAAGTCCGAGAAATCCTGAGTTGGTATGGCAGCGACAATCCTGGAACCCTGACCAACTTGGCTCGCCTCCTAGGACACGGTCGGCTCGCTGGATCTACCTGCGGAATGTCGGCCAGAAAGTAGTGAGTCGATGATTTATCTGGCTAGCATTCGACTGATCTTGCGAAGATTGACTGCGACACGAAGTTAGCCCCATGGGGCTGTCCAACCTGGCCCCAAAGCTGCTTAACAACTTTACGAATTAGCCCTTAGTCGCTAGCAGTGTTACCAAATCAGCATGAGCTAACACCACATCGGGGTTGCGTTGAAACGCCGCATCATACTTCACAGCAAAGTCATTTCCAGCTTCATCAGGTGTGAGTAGAATCCGAACATCAGCAATGAGAGCAGCGATCTCCTCAGAGGTGATAGGCGCATCAGAGTGGATTAACTCATCAATTTGCACAATCAATTCTGAGAGGTGATGCAACCAGGCAAATTGATCGTGATTGATCACCAGTTGCAGCAATTCACCTTTAGAGATCTGTCCGCGCACTTGTTCGTAACGAATACGCTCTATATCCAACAACAGTTTATGCAAATGCAATAACTTGATGCGTATATCGGTCAGGAGTTGATGTTGGGTAGTGCAGTGTTGAGGCGTGTTAAGCATAAATATGTCCCATCCTTCCATTTCGGTAATCGTCGATCGCTTGCAGTATTTCGGCTTCAGTGTTCATCACAAATGGACCATAGCGCACCACAGGTTCATTCAGCGGCATTCCAGCAATCAGCAGTAGATCAAGGGGTTGGGTGGCATCCGCAGGATTGGCGATCGCCACTTCCTCACCATCAGGTGCAAAAATCACCATTTGCCCATCCTCACCCCGTTCCTGCTCAGTGCCAAATAAACCAGACCCATCGAGGACATAGGTAAAGGCGTTGTACTCTTTCGGAACTGGTTGAACAATGCTTGCTCCCGGTTGTAGCGTGAAGTGCAGGTAGATAATCGGGGTGCGGGTTTCAATCACCGCTTTCGCCCCCAATGCTTCTCCCGCAATCACGCGCACCGTCACAGACCCATCTTTGGTCTGAGCCACCGGAATCTGCGCTGATGGAATTTCCTGATAGCGAGGAGCAATCATCTTGTCCCGCTGCGGCAAGTTGACCCACAGTTGAATGCCGTGCAGTCGCCCACCCGTGCGAGTAAACTCAGCTTCTGGCATTTCGGAATGCACTACGCCTGCCCCAGCGGTCATCCACTGCGCATCACCGGGATTGAGTAGTCCGGCATGACCGACCGAGTCCTTGTGTTCTAGCCGTCCAGCCAGGACGTAGCTGACGATTTCAAAGCCACGATGGGGATGATCCGGTGCGCCCTTTGCTTGACCGGACTTCAGATTCACGGGACCCAATTCATCGAGGAGGAGAAAGGGGTCAAACTCGGAAAAGCTACTCTTGGGAAAGGGACGACGCACCAGGAAGCCTGCTCCTTCAAGGGTTTCTACACTATTAATAATTCCAGCAACGGTTCGGAGTTTTTGAGTTTGAGTTGTCATACAGTTGCCTCCAAGCAGACCGGGAACGCGGGGCGAGGAACTGAAGCCAACTCCTCGCCTTCGCTTTGTTATTTTGCGCGTGCGCGTTGTAATTAGGTACTTTTACACATGTGCAAGTTGAGACTCATTTGGCAATCTCCTTTTGCGACCTCAGAACTTTGCGTCGCCCATGGCGGCCATGAACGCCATCGGGTTCCAGTACTCGCGGTAGGTGACGATTAGCCCGTTCTTGAACGTGACAAACGTGGCGTAGCTCATTTCATAGGGGTTGCCGTTAGTGATCACCCGGCCTGAGACGCTCCATTCGGCAATAGCCATGTTGGGGTCATCGGTAGAGTTGATCTTCAGCGTGGGAGTCCGCTGCACGTCAATGACGCTGGGATAGTTCTTCAAATACTCGTAGATAGCCGCTCGGCCCACCAGCTTTCTGGACGCCACGTCGGGCGCGAAGGGGAATTCGACGACGACGTTTTCGTCGCAGAGTTCAGCCCAGCCCTTAATATCTTTGGCTAGGAAAGTGTCCAGACTGCGCTTCAGCAATTGCGCTGCGGTCAGACCCTTGCCAGCCTCTTGTGTGTGTGCGGGTGCGGCGGTGGCGAGCGTGACGTCGCTTGTGAGATGATCTTGTTTCATGTGATTGTGTCCAAGTTGGGGTTGATGATGTTGACTTGCCCCTGCGGCAAATCTCAGAGCTATCGCTCTTTTGGGCGGGGTTGCTTTCACTGATTGCGTACTTCTCTTAGGCCATCCGGGCAGCGATGCTTTCGGCCAGCATCATGGTCGGGAAAGCCGTTGCGACGGAGGGCACGTCAGGCCAGATCGAGGCATCGACGACTCGCAGGCTCTTGACGCCACGAACGTGCCCGTCAATATCCACCACGGCCCCGGCATCGCGCGGTCCGCCCATGGGTACAGTGGAGGTCGGATGCTGATAGCTCTGCACAGAGGTCGCGAGCGCGGCGTTGATCGAAGCGCGGTCGCTCTTTGCCGCGCCCGGTGCCAGTTCTGCACCCACCATATCGGCAAAAGGCTGCTGACGCGCAATGTTCCGGATGACTTCGACACCATCGACCAATCGCTCGCGGTCACCGCTGTCCGTCAGGAAGCCGAGATCGATGATGGGCGCAGCATAGGGATCACGGCTGGCGATGGTGAGGGAACCCACGGAACGCGGTCTCACGAGCGCAGCGAACAGCAGGAATATCGCGCCGTCGGAAGTCTGCCCATCGTCGGGCAGGGTCGCGGTGCTGATGTTCAGATCTGCCTCGCCGTTCGTCGCGTGGTTGGATGCCGTCCACAGCATTGCGCCGATGGGTGGATACGGAAGGCCTACTGCTTCCTTGCGAATCGACCAGACGGTCGGAACCATCGGGTGATCCTGTAGACGGCGACCGACCGGCAGATCGGACACGACCGGGATGTCAAGACCTCGCAGCACCTCAGAGGGTCCAATGCCGGAACGCATCAGGATCGCCGGGCTGACATAGGTGCCCGCTGAAAGGATGATTTCACCGGCTAGGATGATCGCCCCATCAGCCAGTCGGACGCCTTGGGCCTGGCCATGCTCCACTAACACGGCATCGACCAGCGTCTCGTCGCGGATGGTCAGATTAGGTCGGGCGCGCACCGCATCGCCCAACAAGGTCATTCCTGTGTTAAGCCTCACACCCATGCGGGTATTCATCACATAGGGACCAACGCCCAGCGGCTGCCCCGTTGTAAAACCCGATGTGCGCTGGTAGCCCGCAGCCAGTGCCGTCGCGATGAAGTCGCGATGCTGGTCAGACACTTCTTCATCGCCGAGCTGGTGGATGGGGACGCAGCCGTCGCGGCCGTCGCCGCCAGTGCCGGAGGTACGCTCCAGCGAACGATAGAAGGCCTGCGAGCTTTGCCAGTTCAAGGCGTCGAGGTCATGCGCCTTGGCCCAGCGATCGTGGTCGTATTTCGGCACCCGCATCGCCACTGCACCGTTGATGGCAGACGAGCCACCCAGCACCTTGCCGCGGTTGAGTTGAAGCCTTCTGCCCAGCACGCCAGGCTCGCTGTAAAAGCCCCAGTCGTGCTGCGGATCGCCACCCACTAGGTCCTGGCGGCGGACTGGGTCGGGATAGGCGTTTG
The DNA here is from genome assembly GCA_014379585.1 of Gloeobacterales cyanobacterium ES-bin-313. Classification (GTDB taxonomy): domain Bacteria; phylum Cyanobacteriota; class Cyanobacteriia; order Gloeobacterales; family Gloeobacteraceae; genus JACMLN01. Next base: position 7,625 of record JACMLN010000095.1, read on the forward strand.
GGGGATAGGCCTTGCCCGCTTCGATCAGCAAGACACGGCGAGATGGATCAGCACTCAGGCGATTGGCCAGCACTGCGCCGGCGGATCCGCCACCGACGATGATGACGTCAAACTCTGCTCGGCCAGCGCGCCCAGCAAAGTCTCGGCGGCTCTGTTCTGTTGCGTTGATTGTTTGATTGCCTTTCATTTCATTACTCATGTAAGGTCTTCTCCGCACGGCACATGCCGCGCATTGGGGTGGCATTGGAGCGGAGGATTGAGAGTTCGATGTCATGCACAAGTTGGAAGAGTCCGCTTTGATGATCAATCAGCAGCAGCACGCTGTCATTGGGATCGATCATTGTGTCAATGGTGTTGCTTATGGGTTTGTCTCCTTTTTCATTTAAATTCAATTAATGTCATTTTTTCCTAGCTATCTGGGGTGTGCCCAGTTCTAGTACTCAGCTTCTTTCGGAATAAGTTCAATATAGGAGATCGCCTTCAAGCCGTCGTCTACAGTGAGTTAAAACTTTTACAGTGCAAATTGGTAGAGTAACTATGCGATCGCAAAGTATAAGGCTAGCTCTAACTTAAGTTAGAATCCGAATTCGATCGAAAGTACACCCTACAAACTGACAATGCCGCGTTTAACAGCAACAATCACAGCTTGAGTGCGATCGCTGACATCTAATTTATTCAAAATCCGGTTGACATGGGATTTAACAGTGCCTTCACCGATACTCAAAGCAGTCGCAATATCGGCATTACTCATCCCCTGTGCTAGTGAGCGGAGTACTGCTAGTTCTCGTTCACTCAGTTCTGGATTGCTGAGGCGCTGTACTAACTTTGCTCCCACATCGGGCGGAATGTACTTCTGACCCCGATGAACGGTACGAATCGCATTCAGAAGCTCATTAGGTTCAGTTTCTTTCAACAGATATCCTTTTGCGCCTGCCTGCAATCCCCGGTAAATATCTTCGTCGCTATCATACGTGGTCAGTACAATAATCCGAGCAGATTTAGCAGCCGCACAAATTGCACCGATGGCGGCAACTCCTTCCACTTCAGGCATTCGCAGATCCATCAGCGTGACATCCGGCTGGTGTTCCTCAAATAGCGCGATCGCTTGTTTCCCATTTTCGGCTTGGGCAATCACCTGCATATCTGGGTCACGGTTAATAATCGTGGCTAATCCTTGCCGAAAAATGGCATGATCGTCCGCAATCAAAACCCGAATGGTCGTGGCTTGGC
>JACMLN010000096.1 GCA_014379585.1 Gloeobacterales cyanobacterium ES-bin-313
TTCGCATCGATTCCAGCAAAGTATTCGACACTGCCAGGGATACCCAAGTCACCTGTGCCTGCGTTGAAACCAAGCGTGTAGGTGCCAATCTTCTGGGTTGCCGGAAAAATGTTCGGTTCAAGTGCCGCAGTCGGTTTGGAACTGAGCGCTTGAATCGCCGATGGGAGCGGATCCTTGGTGGAGGGTTCCGTCGGCTGAACACCATCGCTCAAGGAACGGCCATCTCCCATACGCAAGCGGCCAATGCCAAGACGGAGCGCTGCACCTGTGGGTAAAGCAAACACTTCTGAATAGAGATCGTTTCCGCGCGTCGCACTACCGAAGACTTGGGCACGGTTCGTGCGTCCCAATTGTGCAGCCAGCGCTTCAGCCCCTCCACTCGTATTGCCATCGATCAAAACAGCAAGAGGTGTTTCCAGGGCAAGCGGTCGCAAGCTGCTCTTGTACATCGTCGCTTGGCTGCGGCCACGGGCAACCGCCACAAGGCTCTCCACACTGGCGGGCAAAAATTGACGGGCAATGTCCGCTACGGATTGGGGGTCGTCCCCGGTGGCACCACGCAGATCCAAGATCACCCCTCGGTCGTAGGAGGCTTGGTGCAGCGCTTGGCGAAATTGAGCAATCGAACCGTTGTCGATGCGCTGGATCTGAATATGGGAAATTCCTGGAGCCACGGTAGTGACAGCCATATTGGCGCTTTGGTCTTGGCGGTAGCTCTGAAATTCAGAAGGGCTGAGTAAAACATCCCCTGGCATCGCGTAGTTGCGTAGCAATTTACGAATGTAGTTGTATTCGACCGTGCGCGGGTCGCGCCCCTTACTCTCAACATCTTGGGCAACTACCAATTCCCGATAGGACTTTTCTGGGTCGAGGGAGTTGACGGCACCTTTCTCGTTGATCGACTGCTGCTGCAACAGGGCAATCACTGCCTGTAAATCTGCCCCCGACTGGTAATTACTGGCTACCCGTGGGGCCGTTTGGGCAAGAACAGCCCCCACTGGGACTGTTGCACAAAGGGCAAGACCGAGGAGACAATTTCCGAGAATGCGCATGAGCCGATCCTGAATGAGGGTTTCCCTGGGCTAGCTCTACCTGTAGAGCTTTGCAGCTAGATTAGCAAGTTTTTGGCACTATATTCACTTGTTTTACAAAAATCCTTCTTTTGTTGGAGCCTGCAACTGCGGTTATGCTGAGAATTATTCCCAAGATGATCCCCATGACGAACCGCCTTGCTGCCGAAAAGTCCCTCTACTTGCGCAAACACGGAACCAATCCGATCGACTGGTTGCCTTGGGGGCCGGAGGCGCTTGCCAAAGCGGCGGCTGAGAACAAGCCGCTTTTTGTCTCCATCGGCTATTCCAGTTGTCACTGGTGCACGGTCATGGAAGGCGAGGCTTTTTCGGATCAAGAGATTGCTGATTTTTTGAATACCTACTACGTGGCCATCAAAGTAGACCGCGAAGAACGACCCGATATCGATGCGATCTACATGCAGGCGCTGCAGTTGATGAACGAGCAGGGTGGCTGGCCCTTAAATATCTTCCTGACTCCAGGGGATTTGGTGCCTTTTTATGGCGGTACCTACTTTCCGATGACCGACCGCTACGGTCGTCCGGGTTTCATGAAAGTTTTGACCGCAATTCACGATTATTACAGCACCAAGCGCGAAGAATTGGCCAAACATAAACTCCGTATTCTCGATGCCCTGCAAGCGACAACCAAACTGAAACCTGGCATGGAGTTTCCGAAAGATCTGCTCAAAAATGGTGGCGACCAGATTCGCTCAATTTTGGGCAGAGACAGCACTGGGCCGAGTTTTCCGATGATTCCCTACGCAAGTTTTGCCCTACGGGTATCGCGCTTCGGCGATGCAGAACTCGCGGATCTAGCCGCCAATCGGGGCGAAGATTTAGCTCTAGGCGGAATTTACGATCATGTGGGCGGCGGATTCCATCGCTATACCGTCGATGGCACCTGGACTGTGCCCCATTTTGAGAAAATGCTGTACGATAATGGGCAAATCCTCGAATTTTTGTCAGATCTTTGGGCAGCAGGTATCCAAGAACCTGCGTTTGAGCGGGCTGTTTCCGGCACTTTTGATTGGCTGACCCGCGAAATGACCGATGAACGCGGCTACTTCTACGGCAGTCAAGATGCTGACTCTGAGGGCGAAGAGGGCAAATTTTATGTCTGGAGTTATAAGGAGTTAGAAAGGCTTCTCGGTGTCGAGGGACGCAAGCGCCTCGAAAACCAGTTTTTCGTCACGCCAAAGGGCAATTTCGAGGGCAAGATCGTTCTACAACGCCGCAAAGGGGGACTGCTCGATACTGAGACCGAAAAATGTCTCGCCCAGCTCTTTGCAGAACGCAAAGATAGGATTCCACCTGCAACCGACACAAAGCTGATCGTCGCCTGGAATGCCTTGGTGATCTCCGGTTTAGCGCGGGCAAGCGAAGTGTTTGACGACGAAGAATATTTGGATACCGCCGCCCAAGCTGCCGAGTTTATCCTCGAAAACCAGTGGACAGGCGAAGTCTTTTACCGAGTCAACTACGACGGCATCCCAGCGATTCCCGCCAAAGCCGAAGACTTTGCACTGTTTATCAAAGCCCTCCTCGATCTGCATCGCACGACTCAATCCACCCACTGGCTCGATGGGGCAATCACCTTGCAAAAGGCCATGGACGAACAGTTAGGCGACATCGAATCCGGTGGTTACTTCACATCCTCCGCTAGCCCTGACCTATTAATCCGCGAAAAAGAATACCAAGACAACGCCACACCAGCCGCCAATGGCATCGCTTCCGCCAACTTAGTACGCCTCTTCTTGCTCACCGATAATCCTGCTTATTTAGAGCAAGCTGAACGCGTTTTGAAGCAATTTTCGCAACTGCTCGAACAAGCCCCCCGCGCCTGTCCTTCTTTGCTCGCGGGTTATGACTGGCTCACCCACCAAACCCTTGTGCGCACCGACCGCGAACGCATTGCCCAACTCGCTCAGGGTTATTGGCCAACCGCCCAATTCAAAACCGAAAACGTTGCGCCCGCTGTTGCCCTCGTCTGCCAAGGTTTGCAGTGCCTCCAACCAGCAACCACCGACGCTGAGATCGAGGAACAGTTGTTTCAGAGTCTTGTTCGAGGATAAAGCCGAGAAACAA
>JACMLN010000097.1 GCA_014379585.1 Gloeobacterales cyanobacterium ES-bin-313
GAAATGCCCACTTAAGACGATTCGGCAGCATGGATAATTTCTCCTCTATGATCATTAACGCTTGATCTAGCTCTATTGTCGGGGGTGCCATCAAAAGACAGCATCGGTAGCAGCGGATCATCACCAGCGACAAGACATCGAGCTATCAGCGGCGACCAGGCGCATCGAGGCCAACAGCAGCAGCGGGGGAGAGATCTCCCTCAACTTGACAATGCCGTACTATTCCTCTTGCTTGGAATCAGCTATCTCATTAAATGTTTCACCAGAGTTGCCATATGTAGGATCATCGGTGGCATTTTCAAGGGCTTGCGCGGCCTCAGCTCTGTCTGACCAATCCTCCGGGCTACTGGTATCGTAATACTCCTGAGCAGTATCTCCGAGGCTTTCCGCCACAGATATTGAACTATCATTGCTGTAGTCAGTTTGATTCTGTAAATCTTCTTCCATGCCCATACATTTTTCTCCTTTCAAGTTTATTGAAAAACCAGGATTAGAATAGCTTGTTCCTATCCTCAAGAGCAAGTAAATATTTAGTGCGGCATCCTCAGAATTTGGGTCGTAGAACTGAAGGCTTTGTTGCACAAAAGGCGGGCTGAGATGGCTCACGTTCTGGCGCATCAAGGGCAAGCAGCAGAGGCTGAAACCCTCTCTTCAAGCACCTTGTGTCTGTTTAGGCAGGCAGTGGTTGTGAGGAGAATGGTAGACTCGCAATGCTTCATCCATGTTTGTAGCTCAAAGATATATAAGGCAAGGGTTTCAGACCCCTAATGCACGGCTCGTTGCGCCAGAACGTGGACCATCAGCCCTGACGGTGAGGCATCCAGCGCATTTCGTTAGTGGCTGTGAAACCGAGCGAGGTGTAGAGCGCGCGCCCAGTCTCGGATGCGTGCAAAACCACGCGCTCGCAGCCCTGAACGACAGCCCAGTCCATAAGCGTGCTCATCAGCGCACGTGCGATGCCCTGTCCGCGCCATTCGGGCTCGGTGTAGACGTTGACAACCAGCGGGACGGGGCTGTCGGCGACTCCTTCGCCGTGCAGTGCAACCCGTGGCAATTGCGCTTTGATGTGTGCACCGACCCCGGCGATTACCTTGCCCTAGCCGTCTAAGGCAAACCAGCCAACGTACTCACCCCTAGCAAGCAGTGCAGCCAACGCGCGCTCCGAAGACTGCAATAGGTCGACTGCCAAGTGATCGGGCACCTGCCCCATGTCCTGGAACATGCGCATTCGATGGCGAGCGACAACTGAAGCCTCGTGCACGGTGACTGGGCGGATGGTGTAGTTGTTCATAGCGGTGATTTTAGTTGTAGGCTCACGAGATGCGCAACGAGGCTAGGCGGCAGAGGCTGAAGCCCTCTATCAAACACGTTTTTGTGAAAGTGCTGATTCAATAAGACACCTCCAGACCCAACCTCAACTCCAGTACCGGGGACGACATCGAGGCACAGCAGCAGCGGCAACAGCGGATCGTACCCCCCAACGAAGACATCAACTATGTATTTCACGGAACAAAGCGGACATCATAACCAAAGACATTCAAACTGAGGGTGAAATTAATTTCAATACTTTTTCCTATATATTCATCGGGCAAAGGGCTGAATGGTGCAGCTTGGCGCACAGCATCAACCGCCGCTTGATCCCAAGCACGAAATGTAGAAGAACGGACAACTCTTAACCTGCTCACATCGCCACTACGAGAAATGCAAAAATTAACAACTGTAGGTAATAGATTATCGGAGTCGGGCGCAATCCAGTTTTGTCGAATGCGGCGCTTCAATTCTGCCATGTAGGGGCTGAAGTTGACATTCTGCTCAGGATTTACAGTTTGACTAGGTGCAATACGATCTGGAGTAGACCCATCATTCTTCCCCAATATGTCACCAGACGCTTCACAGGCTGTATCCTGGGTCGGCATCGCCGTTTCCTGAGCACCCACAGATGAAACAGGAAAGAATATAAGAAAAAGTATTGAATAAAACCTAAGAACCTTCTGCATAGCTGTCTCGCTCATACATGGAAGAGTACAATCCCAAAGTAACACTCAAGCTTAAGAATCGTACTAGGATTTTGTACTGCAACCTACATCTTCCATACCCACAATCCCCTACGTCGTGGAACTACTGTAGATACTAACCCGGAACTAGGGCGACTCTTCTACCAATTTCACCCTCGCACAGATAAATGGCCTAGCTGGGATTGCCGTGGGTCAGTAATAGGTCACTTTTGGGCTACTTCTGATCAACTTCTGATCAACTGTAGGGAAGGCTATTTGCCACTTTAGTTGTACTTTTGCGCCACTTTCGGGCAGGGTTTGCGTCACTTTAGTTATGCACATACACCACTTTCGGGCTAGATGTGCGCCACTTTTGGGTGAGTTTTGGGCTACTTTTGGGTCAGAAATGGGTCACTTTTGGGCAGGTTTTGGGTCACTTGCAAAGGGATAGGTCAGTTTTGGGTAAGTTTTGGGTCACTTGGCATCCATGGACGGGATCAGCCATCCATCACCTACTCTCCCTCCCTAGAAGTTCCACTCTCCTGCACAGCAGGACGACGGGCGGGCAGACCGTCCCGCGTTACAAATTTTGGTGGTAGCGATATGACCGTGCGCGGTTTCTGCTGAAGACTGTGGTCGATCAGAGAGAGCATTATCTACCGAGTTAAGAGCTTCTTGCGTCTTTTCTTGCTGGGTATCTTGCACAGCAATTGCATCAGAAACACTTTCTACTATATTGATCTCAACGATAGCGAGTTACCTTCTCTGTAACGCCGCAAGTCACGCAAACAGTTTTTTCAGCCGGGATCGTACCCAGTTAACTAGATCGTAGCTATCCTTATTCATATCTAATAAACCCAAATCTTGCAGTTGTTGACGCACAGGGGCATAGAACTCTTTTTCACTAGTCATTGCCTGAGCTAATACATCAGCCAAATAAGGATTGGAGCGTAAAAGGTTTTCTAGATTTTTCTTTGGAATCACAAACAGTATGGCCTCTTCCAATGCACGGCTGCTGACAATATAAGGGATTTCTAGCATGACTGGCACTTCGCCAAACAAGTCGCCTACTTGATAAACTTTAATTTGCTGGCTCAACTTTATTGAAAAGCTTTCTACACTGCCCGAGAGAAGAAAATAAACTGAATGGCCCATTTCACCTTCGTTAAATATAATTTCTGATGTAGTTAGCATTTTTCGATAGCCTGCTTCAACAATTTGTAGAAGATTTAAGTCTAGGCAAGTCTGAAAATAGGGCACTTGTCGCAATAATTCTCGCAGGGAAGTTGACTGGGTGGGTGGGCTGGCCATCGTTGAATGGGGAATAGGAGTTTCCGCAGTGGACTGGGAATGTATAGTTTGAGTTGATTCCTTTTGTATGCTTTGTGGCGACAGTGTTTCTGCATTGCGAACCCACAAATCCCTCTGTGGAAATGGCATTTTTATGCCTGCCTGCCGACAATTATAATTAATGATGAAATTCAGTGAACTCCTGACATTGATCCCTTGATCAATTCTGTTAATCCAGACCCATAGCTCAAAATTAAGAGCACTATCACCGAAGTTTTTAAAGATCACCTTAGGTGGGGGATCATGCATTACATCTGGTTGCATATACGCTGAATTCAAGAGTGTTTCAACCACTAAAAGGGGATCAGTATCATAGGCAACTCCAACTGGCAGACGAATTTTGCCTGTATAATTTTTATAATTCCAATTCAGAACCTGATTGGACGTTAAATCGCTATTAGGAACAACTACATCTCCTCCATCAAATGTGCTGACAATCGTTGAGCGAATCGAAATTTCTTTGATATAGCCGGAGAGATCATTAAATTCAACAAAGTCGCCCACTTGGAGTTTGCCTTCCAATAATAAAGTCAAGCCACTAAACAGATTCTTGACAAGTTCCTGTAACCCGAAACCAATCCCAACTCCCAACCCACCCGCAAGCACAGCTAGGGAGGTAATATCAAGCCCATAGAGTTGTAGTAATACAATAAAAATTAAGCCTCCCAAACCGTAGCTGACAAGTGTGGAAATGGCTTCACGATTACCCTGACTAATACCGAGTCTGACTAGTACGCGTTCTCTGAGAAGTCGCTTGAATAGATTAACTACAATTATCAATATCAGTAGTGCTAGAACGAGTCTCACCAGCCACAGCAGTGTAAATGACTGGTTTCCCAATCTAAACAGGGTGAAATTGAAGATGTTATCGAGGGGCGACATTGCTAGTACCTATATTTCGTCTTCAAATCACCATAACTGAAGGATCTCTCTAGCCGATACAATCTTAGCCCTGGCAGTGTGGGAAATCTTATCAGAATCAGTACGTATTGGTAGAACTCGAAACGGCAGCGAGAGCAAGCAAGCCAACCATTCTACCGCTGAGCAACGGAGAAATCTTACTATTCCAACATAGTCAAGTCTTACGCTGTCGCATTACATTTTGGCACAACGAGGTTAAGCAGCAGAGTCTGAAACCTTACGTTCAATACCCTTAAAGCACGTTCTATTGCTACAGACACTCCCATACAAAAGGAGTCCATCATCCCATACACAACTATTGATTTTCCATGTATATATACAGTAAACTATGCATAGTCTAACTATTCAGAAGAAATCGCTGTGAAAAAGTGGCTGACCAGCCTATTGAACCGCTACCTGCCATTGGTCGAACACTTGACCAACGACCAATCAGGCATAGAGGCAGCAACGATAGCAGCCCAATGGATGAAACAGCAGTGGGAAGCCCGTGGATTAGCCACCCTTCCCCAGCAACGTAACCCAATGACGGAAACCCGCAACTTCCTCAAACAGATGCTTGGCGAGGATCATGTGTCCCTAATAGCCATGAACTTCACCACGGAAGAATGGCGGGAGATGAACAATATCACCTCGGATCGGGTGGAAGAACGCAACGAAAATCAGAAATTGATCACAAATCCACAAGCCATCGTTGATAAAGCCGTCTTACTCTTGCATAGCCACGATTGGGCAGAGATTGCGGCGGGATTGGCTGTATTAGTTGGAAGACGGGTCACAGAAGTTCTCTCCACTATGCACCTGGAGCCTGTCAGCGATTATTCAGTACAGTTCACGGGGGCACTCAAAAGAAGAGGAGAACCCGTTGCACTGAGTTTCGAGATCCCGACTCTCTGCCCTGCCTCTCTCGTCCTGAAAGCCTTGAACAAACTGAGAAGGTTCGTCACCACTGAAGAGATGAATCCTGGGGAAGTCAATGCCCACTATGGAGCAGCCGTCATCCGTGCAGGCGATAAACACTTTCATGACTTGATCCCACTTAGAGAGGGAAGGGACAGTCTCTATACACACCTTTACAGAACTATCTACGCAGCCATTGCCACGCACTGGTATTGTCCACCGGGGGTCACAGCCATGACGTTCAAGGCACAGATTCAAGGCCACTTCCAAGTCCTTGAAGCCCCAACCGATGAAATCAGAAGATCTTATGCAGCGTCCAGACACTACGACGACTATGCCATCGGGAATGAGCATGGTGAACTCGATGGACGACACGGGATAAAGCTTCACCAAAAGGGTGTACAAATTCTCCAGACATTCCAGAAGAAGACGGCTGATACACAGACAATCCATCAAAACTTGGGCACCGACACAGATTTAGAAACAATCACTGACCAGGCCACAGACATTCAAGAGGAGCCGATCACCGTGGGTAGGAAACCAAAGTCAAAGCCAGAAGTCAAGACGCAACCAGCAGACCAGGAGCAGTTACCAATCTCCCCCACTGGCACAGACACCGTTGATCACAGCACCACTGACGACACCCAGACCACGACTACCACCACAGAGATCCCCATTAACGACCAGGCGCAGACCCCACCCAAGAAAGCGAAAGGCAAAGCAGGCACTTACCGGATCTGGATGAGTGATCGACCATCACTCGAAACATTCAAAACTCAACTTGGCACCGAAGCAACCCAAGCCGATATCATTGCTCATCTGATCTCACTAGCCAATATCACCCTTCAACTTTCTGGAGACTGGCAGATTCCAACTGAAGAGTTACAGACCAAAGCTCTCGAACTACTCCAGACCACCAAGGCTCAGACCCACCACATCGAATCCTTCCAAAAACAGATCCAACAACAAAAAGACCAACTCAACGCACTGACCACCCAGAATGCTCAACTCCAGAAAGAACTGGCAGAACTTAAACAAGTGAAGGCTAATGCCGGAGCACCATCGGGGTCAGTCGTCGGAGGTGGCGGCGGTGTGAATGAAGGGATTCAAGCGGCGGTACTCAGTCTCGCAGCGGCAGCGGTCAAGCTTGCCCAGACCATTGCAGGTACTCAAGCAGGGGCAGGAACAGGAATAGCACCGATCAGCACACCTCAACCAACGACAGCACCGATCACCCCAACCCGCAGGAATACAAAGAGAAATCCCTCGACGGCAACAGGGGTTTCCGCAGCTAAAGATTCTGACTCTGGTGATTCAGGGGCAAATGTGGAAGCAGGATCAGGAGCAACAACATCAACAATTCCAGAAAATGCTCCCGCTTCTGGTAAAGGTAGTGCCATTGCCCGAATCCACAGAGCCGTCCAAGCGCTCATGGCCTTCAATGATCAGCAGCCAAAGCGAGAAGACAAGTGGGCAATCAATCAATCCTCACTTTCAAGACTGACAGGGGCTAACCGTCCAGCCCTTCAAAAGTACTTGGCAGATCATGGTCAAGAAATTCAAGCCCACAACCACAGCCACGGACTCACCGACTTTCACAACATCGCCAAGGGGAGAGCTGGCCAGGATATCAAAGCGCAGATCTCCTTCGAGCAGGGTTTTGTTGGAAGCTGACTCACATCAGGCCGGATGTTAAGGTTGCGAGTACCAGTAGGAACATTGTCTACCAGGCGTAATCCTGCTGTGTCTGCCTAGACCGCGTGCGTCTATTAGATAGAAGTCTGAGAAAAAAAGAAAAGATAACCAGGTTAAGGCTAGAACCGTTGTGTAGAAGTGATTTCTAGAAAGCTCACTACTTCTGGAATAGTGGCAAATTTGATTATTGCATCTGAGTGGGCAAACTAAAAACTGAAGCCCTCCCTTTTGATGTCATGCGGTCATGTTGTTTTTTTCTCTTGATTGTTAGCACACTCATTGCAGCACCAAGTTTTGCTCAAAAGCTGCCAGCCGCTTTGCAGAAGCAAGTCGATAAAGGCTTTCTTACTCGCGGCGAAGCAGAACTACTCAACAGTGCGAACTCTGAAGCAGCTCGTACTCTTTGCCGTGAGGGTGACGGTGTAAATGCTGGTCAAGATGAGACTTTTAGCTCATATATTGCAACTTTAAAGTTGCAAGTGAGACGCTTCTGGAAGCCGGAATACATTCTTCCATCGAGCGGCAGTTCTTACCATGGCATTCTCACCTTCGATGTTAAACGCAATGGAAAGATAGACAATTTGCATGTCACCTGCTCATCGGGCAATCGTGTCTATGACCAATATGCTGTTAAAGCTATTGAGCGTTCAGCACCCTTCAACCCTCTGCCCAAGACTTACAAAGAAAAGAAAATTACAATAAACTTTACCTTCGATATGAGTTTCAAAGAAGCTTTTTAATAGTGACAACAGTTATATACATTATGGGGTAGTGGAACGGAAGCTGCAGCCAGGGATCACATAGTATTACTACTATCGTGTCCGTTTTGCAAAACCCTCTCCTGGCAAGCATTTCAGCCTCTGCCTATATTTTGAGGATGGCAATTAAATTTTACAAAAATCAAGAAATTATTAAGAAATTATCGCGAAGGGTATAATCCTGCGTCTCAAGAGTAAAACGCTGTAACCCTCTCCCACTTTTGATTTTGGCGATTTAAATTGATAGTTGAAAGATAATGTGATCCCTGGCTGCACCTTCCGTTCCACTACCCCAATTAGGAGCTGAGCATGGTAGACGACACAGAGCTGGCTCGCCGCTCGATCCTCGGCTTCGGCGAGATGGTCGCAGCACTCGGGCGCTGGGGTGCAGGTGCCGGGGCGGAGGTACGCTGGCCCAACGCAATTGGTGCGCGGATCGACGCTGCGGCCGACAACCACTGGATAGACGCGGCGGTGGTGCCGATAGACGCGGTACCACCCGCCGCCGACCCGCGGCTGCCGCACTGTTTGTGGACCGTGGCAAATGCCGTACCGGGATGGATGGAGGAGGTCAGGATCGCCATGCCGTGCCTAGGGGTTGCGCTCGATGATGCTGCCCTTGAGCTTGACAATAGCGTGTTGGGCCTGGAAGCACCATCGCTCGCGGTACTCGGCGACATCAACGAACGTGCCTACGGCCAGAGTGGAGTGTTCGGCCCGCTCGTGAGCGCGCTGCTCGACAACCGGGTCCGCACCCACGGCCTGCGCGATGGTGACAGGTTTGTGTGCGTCGCACTGACGATGGCACTCGGCGACGACCTTAGCATCCAGTACGTCGCAACCGAGGCAACCCACCGCCGTCGCGGTCTGGCAAGTCGGCTGGTGAACGCGGTGATGGCTACCGCGCGGGAGGAGGGCAAGCGCAGCGCGACCCTGCAGGCCAGTCCGGACGGGCTATCGGTGTACGAGC
>JACMLN010000098.1 GCA_014379585.1 Gloeobacterales cyanobacterium ES-bin-313
CCCACACCCCCTTGGCAACTTTAGTGGCTTGGTACTTGGTGTTGCTGGGTTGCGCAGTCCTCTTCCCACGTTGCGGGTGGGTGCGCAACCACCGCAGTCTGTGGACTGGTGGCACGGTAGGTATGACGCTGCGCGTCCCAGACTCATGGCGAAAACCATTGAATTCAAAATTAAGAATTCAAAATTCAAAATTAAGAATTCTTAATTTTGAATTTTGAATTTCCCCGCGTGGTGATGCGGAATTGGAGAGGGATCGGGAGATGTTTGGGTTAGCGATGGGAGGCGCATTGGGTTTGGGTGCCTCAGTCACTCATTTCGATGGCGAGTCGGTATTCCTTCTTTCAGTTGCAATGCGTTTCGCATCAAAAATACCAATACTTCCAGTCGTTGGTCGAAACCCATCTCTAAGCGACGCCCCTCTCCCTTCAATTGCAGTATATAAGTAAGGCGTACAGGGCAAAGCATGATCCCAACACTGTTCTCCCTGCACTGGTCGATAAATAGACAACTTGCCCACAGACCCCAAAAGAGTTGGAACGGGGGGGTATTTTTCTTGCAGAAGAAAGGACTGGATGTTGATGGTGTAGTACCGCGACAAGACGATGCCATTGCCTAACGCACGGGTTGGGCAGTCACTCAGCAGGACAAAAGGCACCAAAACATTAACGATTGCGATAAACGCTTTTTCGCCTAAATTTCCCTTCAGTACTTTCGGAGCAAGTCTACCGAGTTGATAGGCCAGTGGAGCGATCAAGAGGACAATCAAAGACCAGAAGAAGCCAAAACCGTACCGCAGTAAGGGGGAGATCGAGAACCAATAAGCTACACCGATGAAGCTGATTACATAGACTGCTCTGTAGCATTCAAAATTCTGTTTGATCGCAGTGCGGCTCGGTCGCCGGAAAATTTGGAGGGCAATAAAAGCCAAGATTGATACGCAAGCAATCAGTAAACCGACTGCGGCATAGCCTTTGCTAAAGTTCGCAAACCAGTTTGGAAACCAACCCCAAAAGCCTTGAGCGAGAACCACATTGGGATCTGCAAATGGGGCGCGTCCCCAACTTTCGATGTAGCGCTTTTGATCTTGAACGACGGCAAGGGGCATCTTCCAATCGACTGAAAACAAGTCAATATTTGGATAAGGATAAACGAGATAACCAGAGAGGATGACCGTTCGGGCGAGCTTTGGGATCCACAGCAAGGGGAAAACCAGAGTGCATAGCGTAGCGATCCCGATTTTTCCCTGTCTCAAACTCCGGTAGGCCATATAGGGAATGAAGAGAAGCACAGGTAGGGCACTGAGTTTTAGTAAGGTTGTAAAAATAGCGAGCAAAGCAATATTGCATTGCAGAATAGCAGTTGACTCTCCAACTGCTTCCTGCTCTCCATAGCGACAGAACAGGGCAAATAAGAACAGCATAAAAAGCGAAGTCGGCTCATCTGTCGAAGGAGAAGAGAGGTTGCTTGCCAACTCAAGCAGGGGCACCAGCAACAAAGCTTGCACCACAGAGCTGAACCGAAGATCCGTGCGTGGAAACAGAACTTCGTGCAGGCCAGACAATGCAAAACAGAAGACAACAAAACTCACTAGACCGACGAGGGCATGGAGAGGTTGATGCAATAAAAAAGTAAAGCTAAACAGGGCGCACGGTTGGAACCAGAGAGAGTCGTAGGCGAGAGGAGTATGTAAGTTACCCAGGCCAGGGGCAAGACCATATTGAATGATCCACTCAATGGACTGAGCGTGGTAGTAGCCTGTGTCGAAGTGCAGTAGCGTGCGACCGACAGAGCTTTTGAATGCGAGGATAGCGCCGAGCAAACCCAAGAGAAGAATATATAGACTGGGCAATGGCCTGAGTGCTCCCAACGCTCGCTTCGCTTCGACGATCAAGGGCACTCGATTCAGCCACCCAAGGAGCAAGGCAAGGCCGAGAATGAGCAGATTGGCTTCAAGGCCAATGCCAATAAAAAAGGAGAGACAGAGTGTCAGGATCGAAATCGCAGCCAGACCAAGCAGTGGCACGATGGCAATCGGCACATCTTCATTTTTTGCGAGGGTGAAGTGTCGAATCCCCGCCACAAGCAACCCACCGTAGAGGCTACAGAGCGCAAAAATATAGAACCAAGCCGCCAGGATTGAAATCAACAGTACCCCTCGCAAGTCCGACTAGGATTTTATTGGCAAATGGCCACTTGCGCCTAGATTGTTTTCTAAAGAGGTTTGTCCGGCTCACCCTTCGTCTGAGCGTTCAACGTGGAAGGATCAGGGACATCGCCATTGGCAGATGGGATGGATCCATCCTTGCGCGCACCGAAGTTTTTGACCAAGTCAGCGATGTTTTCTCCCGCCTTTCCGAGGAGGCGACCCGCTTCGCCCTCGGTGCCTGCGAGGAAGCCGTCTATGCTGCGGCCAAGACCCATACCTTTCATATAGGACTCGATCATTTTCTGGGCGCTTGCCGGATCGCCGAACATTGTGAAGTTGCCCTTCGCAAGGAATTCGCCTAGGGCGCGGGCGATTGCCACCTGCGACTCGCGGCCAGCCTCGATGCGCAGTTTTGAAAGTTCGAATTCGAGCGCCGCATTCCCGTACTGCTCCCGGCCAGCGAGCATCTGGATTTCTTGATCGTTGCGTTGTTTTTGAAGAACGACGCGCGCCTCTTCGACTTGAATCTGGTTGCGCTCAACATTCACTGCCACCATCCGCTCTGCCGTCTCGCCCTCGGCGCGAAGGGCAGACGCCTTGGCCTCGCCCTCTGCAAGGCGTACCCGAGCGTCGTACTCGGACTCGGCGGCGGCTTTTTTCGCCTCTGCTTCCTTCTGGATACTGTAGGCGTTGACATCGGCCTCAACTTGGCGGCGGTAGCGCTCCTGCTCCGCTTCTTTGCGAGCTGCGATCAGTTTTTGTTCGCCCTCGCGCTCAGCAGCGGCAGTCACCTCGACAGTGCGGACAGCCTGTTCGGAGCGCGCCCGCTCAGCCTCGGCGACAAAGCGCAGGCTATCGGCGTCGGCTTTGTCGGCATCGGCGGCGGCGATCGCAGTCTGCTTCTGGCGCTCGGCGGTTTCAACTGCCTGGGAGCGTTCGACTTCTGCGAGTTCTTGCTCGCGTCTTTTGAGCAAGATCAGCCTCTGGGATTCGATCTGCGATTCTTCGATTTTGCGCTGTTTTTCGATGTCGCGCTGGGCTGTACGCTCTTCTTCTTCGAGTTGCACCCGGCGGGACTCTGCTTCTTTCTGCGTCTGAATTGTTGCCTCGCGCGCCTTCTGTCCAGCCGCCGCCTCTGCCACCTGCGCTTTGTTGATCGCCTCGGCCTCGGCGCGGATGCGCTCCTGTTCGAGCACACTCAGCCTTGTGGAAACATCTTTTTCGGTGCGAGCCTGCTCAGCGTCGCGCTCGATCCGGTTGCGTTCCACCAGAGCTGTCTGAGTGATCTCTGCAATCCGTCGCAAACCCTGGGCATCGAAAACGTTGTTCGGGTCGAGCAGTTTTGTGTTGGTTTGGTCGAGTTTGGAGACAGTCACCGATTCGAGGGTGAGGCCATTGGACTTGAGATCCGCCTCGACCGCCGACTTGACCTCAGCGGCGAATTCTTCGCGTTGGCCGTTGAGTTGTTCGAGAGTGCGGGTGGCAGCCACCGACCGCAAAGTCGAATCGAGCTTGTCTTTGATCAGTTCTTCGATGGAACCAGGGTCGGAGGCTTTGTCGCCTAGGGAGCGAGCCGCGTTCAAGACATCCTCTTGGTTGGGCTGGACGCGGAGGTAGAACTGGGCTTTGAGGTCGGCGCGCAGTTTGTCTTCGGTGACAAGGGCATCGCCACCGAGGCGGTCAACGTCGAGGCGGATGGTTCCTAAGGGCACGCGCACAGTTTCGTGGAGTACAGGGATCACCAACGCCCCGCCATCAAGGACAACAAGTGCCCCACCCCGACCAGTACGGACAAAAGCGGTGTCAGCTTTTGTGCGCACGTAGAGCTTGGTGAAGACAATCACGAAGGTGCCCAGTACCAGCAGCACCACTCCAAGCCCAGCCACAGTCAGTTGTACTGGCCCCTCGATCGGCAGCAGGAAAGGGCCGACGATAAGACCTAGACAGAAAATCAACCAAAAAATGGCGCTTATCACCTTAAAACTCCCGTTGGTTGTTTAGACATCGGACGGATCGGTGGTCGTGGCCAAAACCAAACAAAGGCTTCGGGCCACCACCACGTCGGCAACAATAATCGATTGGTTTTTTGTGAGCGGCGAACCCTCGATGCTGCGATAACGCACCTCCTGAAGGTTGCCGAAGCTGTCGCGCACTTGCGCAAAGCCTTCGGTGGGAGAGATCAACAGCACCACCCGACCTGACTGGCCAACAAGGGATGCAAACGAGCCAGCGTAGCTCTCCTGGCTAGGAAACAAGCGGCCAATCAGTCGGGAGAAAAGCGCGGTCAACACGAGACTCCCCACAGCGGAGGCTAAAGCAGCGGAAGCAATCAGCCCCAGATTGGAAGCATCGCGCACCCCAAGCAGCAAGTTCGCCGCCACCCCAAGGAACCCATAAAAAATGCACAGCATTGTCAGCCATGTCAACAGTGGCACGCGCCCAACGCCGATCAACGATATCGCACCTTCTACTTCAGGTTCACCATCAGTGTCACTGCTGCCCTCGTCCAGACCAAAGGCTGCTACGAAAGCTAAAGCAACGCCAAATGCACCAGGGACGATATAGATCAAATTCCACCAGCCAAACCAGCTCAAAGCAGCCTCTCCGAAAATCTACAAACTCTCAAAGTAGACAGGCAGGCGAACGCTGTCTATCGTCTTGGGCAGAGCTTATCAGGGGTCGTGGCACAGAAGATGCAGTCCGACTTTTGTCTTGGTTTTATAGACACTTATGTCTTACAGGATCCTTCTCCATATAGTCTAACTCAGCAGAACTTTTCAAATTGTTCTGGGGAAACCCACCCAATCGCTATCCCGTGCAATGCGATAGTAGTATAGCAAGCAGTAAAATGAGACATTTGCAGATTCGCAATGCTTCGCCGACTAGTGATCACTGAAAAGGGCGCAGGGCAAAGAGTGCAATCCCTTACTGCACAGTTTGTTGCCTACCCCAAGGGAAAATCAAGTTCCTGGCAAACTGCGCAGACGTTCGCTTTGGTGCATGCGATCCGCAAGACTGGTTAGCAAGGGGCCATGGGTGCCAAATTCGACAACGCTGACAGCGCCAACGGGCATGCCTAATCGAAAGCGGAATCGCCCCACATCAATGCCAAGCAGACCACAGAGGATGATCCGAATCGTTGCTTTGTGGGCCACGACGAGCACATTGCCATCGCTAAAAGTGTGCTTGATCTCTTCGATCACGGCCAGGGCGCGGGTCGCAATCACAACCGCAGACTCGCCCCCTGTGGGTGGGTTCCAGGCAGGATCAGCCGTCCAACGCAGGTACTCATCGTGGTAGGCGGCACCCACCTCCGCTACAGATTTGCCCTCCCATTCGCCATAGTTGATCTCTTTGAGGCCATCACGGAGATTGAGAGGCAGACCAACCGCAGTGGCTAAGGGGCTGGCAGTAGCGATTGTCCGCTTCATCGGGCTGCTGTAGATCGCCGTCCAAGGCTTACTTTTGTAGGCTTCAGCAAAGCCTTCAGCCATTTCGGTGCCATCTTCAGTCAGTTCGGGATCTAGGGAGCCGCAAAAAGCATTGGCCCGACTATAGGTAGTTTGGCCGTGGCGCAAAAAATACAGGGTGAGAACCATGAAAAAATTTGAATACGTTCTGTTGCATCCTAACTTTTTCCTTACTCTGAAGAATCTAAGCGGCGCTGAAGTGAGCCGAGTAGCCCTTGTTTGCGCGAAGCAGATCGGGCTTTACCAGCCGCAGCCCACTGCTGAAGGGCGACAATTTGCTCTTCGGCGGTGCGTGCGAGGGGAACGATCTGGGCAATGGCCTGGACAATATCGTCGGTCGTAAAGTCGCGATTCTGAGAAAAACCGATATGCATCGCTTCGACAATCACTTGCTCGATTTCAGCGCCGCTAAAGTCGGGGGTTTCGTAGGCGAGGCGTTCGAGGTCGTAAGCGCGCAGATTGTGGGGACGCAATTTATTCAGGTGCACTTGGAAGATCTCGGCGCGCTCGATTTGGCTTGGCAAGTTGACAAAAAAGACTTCGTCGAAGCGGCCTTTGCGCAACAGTTCTGGGGGCAGGCGGTGAATATCGTTGGCGGTGGCAACGACAAAAACGGGTGACGTTTTCTCGGCCATCCAGGTAAGAAACGTGCCGAAAACGCGGCTTGCGGTTCCAGCGTCGCCTCCTTGTAAGTTGCCGAAGGATTTGTCAATTTCGTCCGCAAACAGCACACAGGGCGCGAGGGCTTCAGCCAGTTGAATCATCTGGCGGGTGCGCGCTTCCGACTCGCCGACCAAGCCTGCAAACAGCCGACCAACATCGAGTCTGAGCAGAGGCAAGTGCCAGTGATGGGCGATGGCGCGGGCAGTGAGCGATTTTCCCGTTCCTTGAATACCGACAAGGAGCAACCCCCGTGGGTGGGGCAAACCGTAGCGGCGAGCTTGATCGCTAAAAGCAGCTCCTCGCTGAATTAGCCAGTCTTTGAGTTGATCGAGGCCACCGATATCGGCGATTGCTTCTGTGGCTGGATAAAATTCGAGAATTTGGGTTTGGCGAATTTTTTGTTTTTTCTCTTCAAGGATCAGCTCAACATCGGAACTATCCAGAGACCCACTGCGGGCAATCGCCTTGGCGAGTACTTGGCGAATCCGATTCAAAGAAAGTCCCTGACAGGCTTTGACTAACTCTTCGCGCTCAGATCCGCTCAGGGTATTGCGTTCGCCTAGCAACTTTTGCACCTCTTGATCGATCTCCACTGCTCCAGGCAAAGAAAATTCAAGTACCGTCATCTCTTCGGCCAGATCCAAAGGCACGACCAAACGCGGTGCCAAGATCACGATTGTTTTGGCCTGAGAACGCAGACGACGAGCCAAATTCCGCAACTTGCGACCTACAGAAATATCTTCGAGGAACCGATGAAAGTCGCGCAGCAAGAAAATCGCTTGGGTTTCGGGTCTAGCCCGTTCAACAAATTCCAACGCTTGGAGGGGATTACTGCGGGCGGTTCCTGCGTCTACCCCTTCTTGCTGGTAGCCTTCCACAAAGTCCCAGCAGTAGACCATCCGCCGAGCGACTTGGGCAATCGCCTGCTCTGCTCGCTCTTCCTCCGCCGTGACGACATAGATCAGAGGGTAGCGGGCGCGAATTAACAAATCCAATTCCGAGGCAAAGTCCATTCCGACAGCATCAATGGCGGCTCTTCTATTATCAGTCCCCTAGCTAGCAACGATCCTAAGCAGATCTAGAAAAGTGCAAGTAGGCCGTTATTGCTTTTAATGTGAGCATCTTTCTAGAACGTGCTGGCAAAATTTTATCTGGGATTTTATAATCTTTATAAGAACTATAAACAAATCGGTTATGGCCACCAGCAAAGCGAAGAAAGTCGTGACAGCGTACTCAGATGTAGAGTCTGCGAAGGCGATCCATGCAATTGCCCGTGCAGAGTCACGCTCAGTGGCTCAGGTAGCGGGAGCTGCACTCAAGCTATACGTGCAGTTAAGCACAGATGTACGCAGCACTTTACGGGAACTCGAAGGAGACGAGGAGGCGTTTAGGCATCTGATGCAACAGATTTCGCGGGTTGTCAGGGCCGAACGCTTCGATACTGCAGCCCGCAAGGTGGCCAAGTCTTTACCCGAAAATGTCTTCGTTCCAGAAGACGAAGACGCCATTCTGTCCATGGCAGTAGATGCTGTAAGTGCTCAGGAGACTGCTTCTTGAAACAAGGGGATTCCCCAGCAGTCTGGCGAGTCTTGCTAGACTTAAACATTTTTGTGGCCTATTTCTTGGGTTTAAGCAAGGGACGTAAGGGGACTGCGGCACAGTTTCTTGTCGAAAGTGTTCGCGATGGGACCTGCACTTTGGGCCCGCTGCAACTGGTTGTTTCTTGGGGGATGCTCAACCGTCTTGAATTGGTCTTACTACGATTTGGTTACGATCCTCTCGCTATCCAAGGATTTACCGAGGCAGTCGCTGAACTCTCCAGGTTGGGACCATTCAAGGAGTTTCCGACTGTGACCCTTGGTGGAATCGGTGTTGTTGCCCTCAAAGATGAGGAGGATGCCCATGTACTCACAACTGCAATGGCTGGGCGAGCAAAAATACTGGTCACGGCAAATTTCAGAGATTTTGATGACGATATGGTTCAGATTGTGCCCGGTAGGATCGGTGAAATAAAATACCCTGAGCATTCTTTACTTGTGGTCAATCCTCACATCGCAGCGCGTTGGTTCCGAGAGGGAAATATTGATCTTCGTTAAGCTGTACAGCCATCACCTAGAGCGTCAATACCGAGTGTTAAGGTGAGGGAAGCAGGACAAAGAGCGGATGATGAGCAAATTTTTGACAGTTGAGGGGGAAGTCCTCGGTTATCTTCCCAACCGATACGGAATCCATAATCGGGTGCAGATTAGCACTGATCAAGGCGAATTGATGGTCAAGTTCCCGAAAGAATGGAGCCACCGCATCTACAGTTCGATTGCCGTTGGAGAAAAGGTTCAGGTGCGCGGCAAGCTCAAAGAGGATGACGAAGGAACGCTATACCTGAAGGCAGAAGTTGTACTTCATCTGAAAGATGCTGTACGGGTAAGTGTTGGCCCAAGCCAGTTACCTACAGAAGAAGTCATACCACCAACACTCCCAACTGCGCGAGTACTCGTCTGTACAAAATCTGACTGCTGCAAGCGTGGGGCAAAACAGTTAGTGAAGTCGTTGGAAGAGTCAGTGGAGCGCTACGGACTGCAAGATCAAGTGACGATTCAAACCACTGGTTGCATGAAGAGATGCAAAGAAGGGCCGAATTTGGTGATCATGCCCCAGAAATCTCGGTACAGTAATGTGCGGCCAGCCCAAGCACCAGAACTGCTCTTGCGCGAGATTCTTCCAAAAGTGGAGTAAATCATGTTTGAAATTCGTCGGGATATTGGTCCATTTGAAGAGTGCGAACTCATCGATCACAAGGCCAACTCCCGTGTACAGGTTTTTCCGGGACGGGGTGGAATCATCACCAGTTTTACTATCGAGGGCAAAGAACTCTTCTACCTCGAAAAAGATACGATCCTTGACACAACCCGCTCGGTACGTGGTGGAAATCCAATTCTTTTCCCCCTCTGTGGCGGCTTGCCCGATGATACTTACCAATTCAAAGACATCTCCTACAAGATCAAGCAACACGGATTTGGTCGTACGAATGCGTGGAAAGTGACCGGGGAAGATACCGAAGATGCTGCAATCCTCACCATCGAACTGACCTCAGACGAAACCACTCTGGCCTCTTTTCCTTTTCACTTCACGGTGAAATATCACTACATTCTCAAGGGCAACACCCTCACGATCCGCCAGGAATACATCAACCGAGGTTACATCCACGATCCGGAAGTGGCGATGCCTTTTGCCACAGGCTTCCATCCTTACTTTCTCGCAACAGATAAGTCCAAGCTGCAATTCGATCTTCCTGCAAGCCAATACGTCGATCACGTCAGTGGCGAACCGAGCACCTTCAAAGGCTTCCCATTTGAAGCGCCAGTGATCGATTGGGTCTTTACCGATGTCCACAGCCCAATTGCCATAGTCACGAATCCAACCGATGGCTACCGCCTCACCTTAAAAAGTGAGAATGTCTATAAGTATTTAGTTTTCTGGACATTGATCGGCAAGGATTTCTTCTGCCTTGAGCCGTGGACTGCCCGCCGCAATGCCCTCAATACAGGCACAGATCTGCAGTACGTCCCACCCCGTAGCAGCCTGACCTTCGAATTCTCTATGGTAGGGGAACTGCTCTAGGTTTCGACGATGCGCCTACTTTTTGTCGCCTCCGCTGTTGGCCCGCTTGGCACGGGGATCGCGGGTGGGGTGGAGTTGAATCTGCTCAACCTCGCCCACGCTCTCCAAGCGCGTGGCCATGTCGTACATATTGTTGCTCCTGCTGGCAGTCGCACCGGAGAAATACCGCTCGTTTGGCAAGCGCAAGGTCTTCCTCCCGCCTTTGCCCAAGGGGAAACGCGCGATAGCCCTGTAATCCTTCCCCAACCTTCCGTGCTGGCAAATCTCTGGGAGGGAGCGAGGGCACTTCAAAACGACTACGACTTGATCGTCAATTGGGGCTACGACTGGCTTCCTCTCTATCTCACCCGTTTTTTCCAAACCCCTGTGCTCCATGTGATCAGCATGGGTTCGCTGTTGGATCATATCGACAGTGCCATTGCTCAGGTGCTCTCCGATTGTCCAGGCACCGTCGCTGTCCACTCCCAAGCACAAGCTGAGACTTTCGTCGGCATCGAAAATTTGGTGATTCTTCCCTGTGGCATGGATCTCAGTGCTTATACCTTTTGCTCCAAGCCAGAAAATTATTTGGTCTGGATCGGGCGGATTGCCCCTGAGAAAGGTTTGGAAGATGCCCTCGCAGCAGCGGCACTTGCCAAGTTGCCTCTCTACGTCTTAGGCCGCCTCCAAGATCCCGGCTATTTTGCCCAGATCCAGGCTGATAATCCAGGTGCCATCTTGAAATACTGTGGCTTCTTGCCCACCGACGAGATGCAATCAGTGGTTGGCAAAGCAAAGGCTTTACTTGTGACGCCGAAATGGATTGAAGCCTTCGGTAATGTCGTCGTCGAAGCCCTCGCCTGCGGGGTGCCAGTGATTGCTTACCGTCGCGGTGGCCCCGCTGAAACGGTTCTCGATGCTATTACTGGCTTTCTCACACCGCCCGACGATCCTTCTGCCCTAGTTGCTGCCATCGCCAAACTTGACACCATCGACCGTGCCCGTTGCCGTGCCCACGCCGAGGAAAACTACACTCTAAGCGTCATGACGGATCGCTTTGAAACCTGGTTCAGAAAACTGGACAAATCACAAAAACCGATCTAGAATATGGACAGATAATCACAAGTGCCGCCATGATCTCTCCTCTGCCTCGCAAACTGTCTGGTCGCACCCCTGTCCAAGTCCGTCGCGACCTCCGCCTAGAAGTCCAAGCTTGCCTTTTCGCTTGCCGCCTCAAGCTTTCCATCCTGCGCGTCCACTTTGACTGCATTCCAGGGCCACGGGAATGGCCTGCTATTCCCGACTTTCCCAAATCCGTGGCACGCGGCCACGCCCTCGACAGCGAAGTTGTGCAGTTGATGGCGCTTGCTGCGGCTGGTTACGCCGATCAGATCAGTGACCCGCTTTGGCGACAACGCGCTTTAGATCTCTACAAACGAGAAGTAGCGACAAGTGAGCGGACGACGGCGTAATTAGCGATCCAGAATACGGCCAGCACCCCAATAGATTTTGCGCAATTTCACTTCATAGTCACTGCTGCCATTCAGGTCATTCATGGCAATGCCATCGTTACCTTTGGAGGAGTGGATAAACTTTCCCTCGCCAATGTAAATACCTGTATGGGTTGCCCGCTTCCCGTTCTCGCTAAAAAAGAGCAAATCTCCCGACTCTAGCTGTTTCCAGTCCTCCACTTTAGGGGCGATGGGTCTGGCATAGGCTTGTTGCTGATAAGAGTCTCTCGGAATCCCTTTGCCTGAAAGTCGATAGACAATTTGATTAAAGGCACTGCAATCCAGGTTGCGATCTGCCACTCCACCCCAAAGATAGTGGGTTGGCTGGTCAGCTAACAAAAGCTTTGCATAGCTCACGATGCTCGAACGTTTCGGGGTTTCGTTCGCCTTCACAGGTTGGACGACAAGTGCAGAGAGGGCGATCGTTTTCCCTTCTGGCGAAAGAATGAAGGTGGTATCTGTGGGGGGAATGCGCTTGGGAGCAACAGGCAAAATGCTCCCCCGTGGAAAGTCAGGTTTGGTGTTGAGGAGGACAACTTTCGGAAGTGCCGACCACTTGAGATAATCCGTTGCAGACCAACGCAGGATATATTTCGCTTCTATCCAGCCAGGGTAGTCGTCCCAATCCCGCAGAACTTTGAGCCACTGACCATCTTGGCTCACAGCTAAAATTTTCAGTGTGTCACCAGCGAGTGCTTGCGATTCAAGTCCAGAGTCCCCACGGGGTTCAGCCCGCATATCCACTACCCCAAGACGCACAATCCCGTAAGGCAGGCTACCGACTTGTGCAAAGGGGAAAACTTCGATCTGATCATCAACCTTGCCAACCCGCTCGTAGAGTTTGTGTAGGGCGACGCGGTCTTTATTGGTCAGGACTTGGCCACGGAGGAGCATTTTTCCCTCCACGTCGCTAGCCTGGACATTGAGAACAGCCTGGGAACCGTAGCCCTTCGGCAAGGTCTCACTATATTGTTTGACCAATAGTTGCAAATCTGGGGGCACTGCCCAAGCTCCTCCAGCAAATAGGCACCAAAAAATTAGGGGTAGTAGACGCTGAATCATCCGTTGTTGCGTCCTTCTGGGACTTGCCAATCTAAGCAGCGATCTTGCTCTGGCCAACCATCGGGATGCAGGGAGCAAACAACGTAGCGGTTCTGGGCAAAGTATTGGCACTTGTGACAGTAGGGCTGAGTGCCGGGAGCACGACGCACTTCGCCCACAGTCCGCCGAATTGTCGCGAGCTGCTCATCGGTCTGTTTAAGTTGTTGTTGGATGAGCAAAAACTGAACGGTAACGGCAACAAAGACGACTGGAACCACTGATAGCAACAGAAGACTCATAGTAAACACCACTATGCGCATCGACCTATACAGTAGCCTCTGTTTTGGTTTTGAGCTTACAATGACAACGGTCTTAACTTGGAGCAGACACGATGGTTGCTATCCTACAACAAGCTTTCGCCGCCAAAAGAGCCGTCAAAATTATTGCCGGACTCAACAATTTTGATGCCGGGAGCGTCAGTCGCATTGTTCGCGCTGCTGAACGTGGAGGAGCAACTTTTGTCGATATTGCCTGTGAACCAACACTCGTACGCATGGTGCGCAGCCTTACTGATTTGCCTGTTTGTGCCTCAGCTATCGAGCCAGAAGCATTGCTGACCGCTGTACGCAACGGTGCAGATGCCGTTGAAATCGGCAACTTCGACAGTTTTTATGCAGAGGGTCGTCACTTCGACGCAGAAATAGTGCTCAAGCTCACCCGCGACACCCGCGACTTGATCGGTGACAAAATCTTGCTCTCGGTCACCGTGCCCCACACCCTCAGCCTTGACGAGCAGGTCACGTTGGCAGTGCAACTCGAACAATCCGGTGCCAGTTTGATCCAGACCGAAGGCGGAACTTCGAGCAACCCGACCCACCCCGGCAGTTTAGGGCTGATCGAAAAAGCAGCCCCCACCTTAGCCGCGGCCTACGAAATTGCCCGCGCTGTGAATATTCCGGTGCTCTGTGCCAGTGGGCTTTCAGCAGTGACAGTGCCCATGGCTCTGGCCGCTGGTGCTTCTGGCGTTGGCATCGGTTCAGCCGTCAATCGCCTCAACGATGAAATCGCAATGATCGCCCAAGTGCGAGCCATCGTCGAAGCGGTTGAAGCAGCCAGTCAACTTGCCCGCCGGTGAAAACGATTCGTGGCGAAGGCAATCAAGGCCCCTACTCCCAAGTTGTGATTCACGGGGACATGGTCTACACCAGTGGCCAGATCCCCGTGGTTCCAGGCACGGGAGAGATCGTTACTGGAAACATCGAAGTCCAGGCGGCTCAAGCACTCACAAACCTAAAAGCAGTTCTCGCCCTCGCAGGCACGGACATGGAACATGTTTTGAAGACGACCGTGTTTCTCACCGACATGGCCGACTTCGGTGCTGTTAACGAAATCTACAAGACTTTTTTTACAGCCCATCTGCCAGCTCGCTCCTGCGTCCAGGTTGCTGCTCTGCCGAGGGGAGTCAAAGTTGAAGTCGAAGCGGTTGCCATTCTCCCCTGAGCTATGGTAAACTCTCGGAAAAGTATGCGCTCGTAGCCTAGGGGATCAGGCAACAAACTTCTAATTTGTCTTACGTAGGTTCAAGTCCTACCGGGCGCACTCCAAGACTTAATAGCGATTGCGGTGGTTATAGTCGCGCTTTTCGCGGTAGATAGAGCGTGACAAAGCTTCTTGCCGACGTTGAATATCGCGGATTTCCCAAGATTGCAGCCCATTATAGGCGTAGCGATTCAGAGACGATTGTAATTGGACTGAGCGTGCCTGGAGACGATTGTATTCTTTGCGATTGAGAGTACCATTTTGGACACCTTGAGCGATGCGTTGTTGATCACTCTGGATACGGGTATTCAGGTTGTTGTAGGCCGATTGCCCGTTGTAGTAGGGTGTTTGCGCAAAGACTGCAGTGCTTCCGAGCAGGGTAGAAGCGACCACCAATCCAGCAATGAATAAATTCTTCATCAGTTAATTCCATTTGTGAGGGACACCCCTTTAGACAACATAGTGCCATGGGTAAGTTCACTACGAAGGGCTAGTTATTGGCAAACAATTCGCCGCTTTCTCCCCTTGACAATCTAAATGAAGACGACCCGCTCTGGCTGCTCGATAACGCGCCCGACGGTGAAAACAACTTCGCCTTGATCGTACAGGAAAGTCTTGAGATCTTCTGCTTGCTCTGGAGGGCAAGCGATCACCATACCGAGACCTTGGTTATAGGTTTTGTCCATCTCACTCTGAGAAACGGAGCCAACTTCGGCGAGCCAATGAAATATCGGTGGAACCGCCCAAGAGCCACGTTGGAGTTCGGCGCTCAGACCACCGAGGGCACGGGGAATATTTTCAACGAGGCCACCGCCAGTGATGTGGGCGATGCCGCGCAAGTCGAAGCCCGCTTTTAGAGCAGCCAGAACAGGTTTGACGTAGATGCGCGTTGGGGTCAATAGGGTTTCACCTAGCGAGGCAGTGAAACCTTCGGGGCTTGCATCCCACGGGAGGCCACTGAATTCGACGATACGGCGGACAAGGCTAAAACCGTTGGAATGCACACCACTACTGGCAAGGCCAATCAAGCTATCGCCCGGACAGACCCGCTGAGGATCGATCATTTTGCTGCGTTCGACGATGCCGACACAAAAACCGGCAACATCGTATTCGCCGGGGGCATAGAAACCAGGCATCTCCGCTGTTTCACCTCCGATCAGGCTACAGCCCGCTTGAATACAGCCATCGGCAATCCCCTCCACCACACCTGCCATCTGTTCCGGCGAGAGTTTCCCGGTAGCCAAGTAATCCAAGAAAAACAGAGGTTCTGCACCCTGGGCAAGCACATCGTTCACGCACATTGCCACACAGTCGATGCCAATCGTATCGTGGCGATTCAGGGCAAAGGCGAGTTTGAGTTTGGTACCCACACCATCGGTACCAGCCACCAGAACTGGTTCTGTGTAGCCAGTAGGTAGAGCAAACAGACCACCAAATCCGCCTAAGCCCCCTAACACACCAGGGCGATGGGTTCGCTCCACAGCCTTCCTAATCCGCGAGACCATGGCATAGCCCGCTTCAATATCGACGCCCGCTGATTTGTAATCCATAAGAAGCTTCCGTTTCGCTGGTATCTTTTTGCTGTTACCCCTACTACCTTCCCATGTTGCGCAGGCAGTTTACAACGCAAGCAATATTCGCGGGATTGGGATGGGCTTCTGCCCAACCTGCCCGTAGGAAGTTGTACCGTAGAAGAGAGCTGGGAAATAAGCTGGGAGAGCTTCTAGAAAGCAAGTTACGAGTAGTTTTTCATCGGCAAGCAGTTTCATCAAAAAAGCTCTGATCCAATCACTAAAAAGGAACATTACTTATGGCAACGATTACGCTTCAAGAAGCACAAGCCAAATTGCCCGATCTCATTCACAATCTCAAACCGGGTGAAGAGTTGCTCATTACAGAGAATGAGCGTCCACTAGCAAAGCTAGTCGGGCAATCGCTTTCGGTATCCCAACGTCCTGGGCCAGGGCTTTGTAAGGGAATGATAACCATCGTTGAAGATGATGATGAACACTTGCGGGACTTTGCCGATTACATGCCATGAGGTACCTTCTCGATTCCCATGTACTGCTCTGGTACACACTCGGCGAAGCGCAGCTCAGTGGTACGGCAAGCAGGTTGATTTTGGATGCAGCCAACGAAATTCTGATAAGTCCAGCATCTTACTGGGAGATTGCCATCAAAGTCAGCATTGGCAAACTCGCTTTGCATCAGCCCTACGAGGATTTTGTGGATGCGTGTCTAAACAGGTACGGTTTTACGATCCTTCCTATTACTCCAAAACATACGAATGCCTTGACCACGATGCTCTTTCACCACAAAGATCCATTTGATCGTCTCTTAGTGGCTCAGGCGCTGGTAGAAGAGATTCCCATCGTAAGTATCGATGTCATTCTCGATAAGTATGGGATCAAGCGTATCTGGTAGCTAGAAGGCTGATTTGCCGTCAAGGCTGGTATCTTTTTACTGTTACCCCTACTACCTTCCCATGTTGCGTAGGCAGTTTACAACGCAAGCAATATTTGCGAGTTTGGGGTGGGCGTTTGCCAGTTTGCCCGCCCGCGCAGATCTAGAAGTGCCCCTTGAACCTTTTTTGCCCATCCCCGGTTGGCTTGGCTTTGCCACGGTAGTCGGCAAAAAGCCACAACGCTTTACTTGGTCACCCAGACATCCTAAGGCCCAAGTCGTCATTCCTGACCAAGAGCAATTTTGGCTGAAGTCTTCAGTCGGTACGAAACTGATCGCCATCGACAGTACGGGTAGTGCTGGGGTGAATTCTCTGGGCTTCTCAGAACAGCGCTATGGCTGCGAGGGCAACACCATGGGTATGGCTGGGTTTAGCGGGAGCCGAACGTTGCGCGAAGGTCCTGTCTGGCTGTTGCCGGGAGATTCGACTGCGCGGGTCTTTGCTGTACCTGTCACTGAGAAATCCACAGGCAAACCACAAAGCTCGGTGCGGACGTGGAGTATTGGTTCTTACAATCTCACCCTTCGCAAGACGGCTGCCTACGCTGTCAAGCTTGACACGGCTTTCGGTGGTCGTACTCTCCTAAGTGAACCCCTCAAAGTGTTGGATATAGCTGGTGCCGAAAATCAACCTGTCAATCTTCCCAAACTTTTTGCACCCAACAGTCTTCAGCCCGGTATCCCCCGACCGATTGCGGCCTTCCAAATGGGTTTCGGAGCCCCTTTGGCAATTATTCTCTGGATTCCAGGCTTCGAGGGCAACGATTTTCAGTTGCTTCTTGCCGAATCGACCCAAGCACGCCGCATTGATGCTGCCTACTTCTATTCTTGCGCTTTTTAGCACTTAAAGTACATATAAAAACATGAAGTCAAGCTGGCACGCTTCAGAGCAATCAGGCTTACTTCTGTTTCTCAAGGCTAGGCGATTTAATTAGCTTGATCTGGCCAGGATCGTTCAGATTACAAAAACCAGCCTTCATCGTCAGCATCCTGGATCGGTGCAGGAAAAGAAATGACTTCGCGCTTCATATCGTTGGCTTTGGCGCGCAGAGGAACAAGAGCACTTTGTGGTTGTGCCGGAGCGAGGGTGGTCTGCGGTTTTGCCTCGACTTTCGCAGGTTTTTCAAGCTTTGCAATGCGCTCTAGAAGCTCTTGCTCGCGCTTGCCACTGGCTGCTTTTGCGTCCTTCAAAAAGGCTTCGAGTTCAGCAACACGTTTGGCAAGGTCTGCTTCGTGGCGATGTTTTTCTGAAACTATCGGCTTTTCAGCTTCAGATAGCTGTTCAGATAGGGCTGCAATTTGCTCTTCGGCGCGGCCAAGGGCGGTTCGCAGTTCAACAATCGTCACTTCAAGATCTGCTTTGGTCGGAACGCGTCTAGGGGTATTCATCGGGGTCTCACTCATCGGTCTGCCAGGGATCTTTCACGAGTTCTTCATCGAGAATAATCCTAGCGCGCAAAATCAAAATCACTTGCCCTAAAAGGGCGGTTTCAGCTTCTTCAGCGAACCACTGTACCCCGGTAGCCGTGAGAAAATAGGCTTCTTGATCCCAGGTTTGTTGTTTGCGGTCTACGACTACGAGAACTTCTTCGAGCCGTCCTTCAAGACCGAGATCCGCGCTCGTTGCCAGAATAACGACTGGATCTACTGCTTTTTGGATCACTTGCCAACCAGGCAGGGCAACCCACTGGGCACTGCTGCCAGAAGCCACCCGAAAAGGGCCAGATTCTGCCACGGCTGGCGCCGATTGCACGACCTCAACAGCAATAGGCAGACGACCCAACACCGGGAAGACGCGGGGGAGTTCCTCGCCATCTTCGAGGCGGTAGGTGGGCAGACGGGGGGCACGCGCCTTAGGTGACTCTGCCATCTGCATCAATAAAGCTTCAATTTCTTTGCGGGCGGTTTCGCTGTGAGCCGAAGAAAGTCCCTGGGCGATCAAACGCGACCGCTCCCGGATGTCTTCGGTCTGCTTCGCCAACTTCCAGCAGCGGTAAGCAAGGGCATCCCCTGGGTGTTTCGTAAATCCAGGCGGGGGCGAATAGCCTTTCATCGCCCGGACAAGTTCGTGGGTGCGATCCACATCCAAACCTTTGGCTTGAATAAACGTCGCAGCCTCGACCCGCTCTGGCCCAGTCAGCACGCGCAACTCGTACAAAACATTGCTGCCGCTCTGCTCAAAGTGGGCAAGCACTTCAGCAGCGGCGGCAGCTTTTTCAAGGCTCCCAAAGACTTGGGAGCTGACGATGAACTGATTTTGGCGCGACGGCTCGAACCCCGTAGCCTCAAAGATGACCTGGGGGTCAATGCGCTGCTCCTGCAGTTGGTGGCACTTCTGTCCCCACTGCACCCAGTTGCCTTCCTTGCGGCGCAGGGAAAAGAGCAACGCTTCGGCGTCGAACGCTTCTGTCATTAGGGCTTGTAGACGATGAAGCTCGCCGCTTGACACTGACGGATGTTGTCGAAGCCGATCATCCGCACGTAGCAGTTGGGGTAGGCTTTGCGGCAAGCATCGACTTCAGCGATCACTTCGTGGGTGCTCTTCGCACCGAGCAAAGGCAGTTTCCAAAGAGTCCAGTAGTGAACGGTCGGT
This sequence comes from Gloeobacterales cyanobacterium ES-bin-313, assembly GCA_014379585.1. Lineage (GTDB taxonomy): Bacteria > Cyanobacteriota > Cyanobacteriia > Gloeobacterales > Gloeobacteraceae > JACMLN01. Next base: position 19,024 of record JACMLN010000098.1, read on the forward strand.
TCGCTGGTTTCGTTGAATTCGATGGCGGGGATGTAACCCTTGTCGAGCATGTACTGCACCTGCTTGGTGATTTCCAAGTCGGTCAAGGGGGGCAGGTAGGACATGGTCTCGAAGTGACGCTTCTTGGGCAAAGTCTGCATGGTCATGCTCCTAAGTGGCAATAATTTACTCGATTTCAGGCGGTTCTTCGCGACTCTCTGGAGATTGCAGTTGCATGGCGCGCTCCATGAACTGGGTCTGCTGCTGCTGGTTGGCTTGGCGCATTCCGGTCTTTGTTAATTCCGGCAGGCGATCAGCAATGGTCTCAGCGATGTGGGCACGAACCTCCATGACCCGAAAGGCCATGGCTGGATTCTCTGCAAAGAGGCGCTGCAGGTACTCCTCACCGTCTTGGATGGCTGTCTGGCCCGAAAATCTTCGAAACCAAACGCTTTGCTTGGGATCCATTTCGCTCAACTGTTCGGCGATGGTGCGCACTGCCTGGTATGTGAGGTAGGTGATCAACACCTTAGTTGTAGCGTCCGTGATCGTCTTGAAATCCATAGACGGTGGGGTACCGACAATGCGTGGGCTTAGAGTTTATCGACGGCTTCGTATTCGAACTTGATTTCCTTCCAGAGTTCGCAGGCGGCAGCCAGTTCAGGACTCCAGCGGCAAGCTTCACGGATGATGTCTCCGCCTTCGCGCATCAAGTTGCGGCCTTCGTTGCGTGCCTTGAGGCAGGCTTCGAGGGCGACGCGGTTTGCTGTCGCGCCCGGTGCGTTGCCCCAGGGGTGACCGAGGGTTCCACCACCGAACTGAAGCACGGAGTCATCGCCGAAGATGTCTACGAGGGCAGGCATGTGCCACACGTGGATACCACCGGAGGCAACAGCCATGACACCAGGAAGCGAGGCCCAATCTTGGGTGAAGTAGATACCACGAGAGAGATCGCGTTCGACGTGGTCTTCGCGGAGCAAGTCTACGAAGCCCATGGTCGAAGCACGTTCGCCTTCGAGCTTACCGACGACGGTGCCTGTGTGGATGTGGTCACCACCGGAGAGGCGCAAGGTCTTCGCCAAGACGCGGAAGTGGATACCGTGGTTCTTTTGACGGTCAATAACAGCGTGCATCGCACGGTGAATATGCAGCAACATACCGTTGGCACGGCACCAGCGAGACAAGGACGTATTGGCGGTGAAACCAGCCGTCAAGTAGTCGTGCATGATGATCGGGGAACCGATTTCTTTGGCGAATTCGGCGCGCTCGAACATTTGTTCGACAGTGGGTGCGGTGCAGTTCAGGTAGTGACCCTTGATTTCGCCTGTTTCTGCTTGAGACTTGGAGATCGCATCTTGCACAAACAAGAAACGGTCGCGCCAGCGCATAAAGGGCTGGGAGTTAATGTTTTCGTCGTCCTTGGTGAAGTCCAAACCACCACGGAGACATTCGTACACGGCACGTCCGTAGTTCTTGGCGGACAGACCCAATTTGGGCTTGATGGTACAGCCAAGCAACGGACGACCGTACTTGTTGATTTTGTCGCGCTCAACGATGATGCCGTGGGGAGGCCCTTCGAAGGTCTTTGCGTAGGCAATCGGGATGCGGATGTCTTCGAGGCGAAGGGCTTTGAGCGCTTTGAACCCGAATACGTTACCGACCAACGAAGTGAGCAAGTTGGTGACGGAACCTTCCTCAAACAAGTCCAGAGGATAGGCGATGTAGCAGATAAACTGGTTGTCTTCGCCAGCAACTTGCTCGATGTCGTAGCAGCGACCCTTGTAGCGATCTAGCTCCGTGAGCATGTCTGTCCAAACAGTCGTCCAGGTACCTGTGGAGGATTCTGCCGCAACAGCTGCTGCCGCTTCTTCAATCGGTACACCCGGCTGGGGTGTTACACGAAAAGCCGCCAGGATGTCTGTATCTCTTGGGGTGTAATCTGGGGTGTAATAGGTGAGCCGATAATCTTTAACGCCGGCTTGGAAACCACCTTTGTTCATGGTCTGTGAGTACGACACGTCTACCTCCTTAAGTCTCATTGGTCAACGCGTAGGAGTCGTCGCTTCGCATTGCCTATGCAAAGCATCGTAGTAGTGTAGGGTTTATGAGTAAAGTCAATGATCCTTATGGATAGAGTAGAGTTTAGTCTATCCATAATCTTTACTTTATGGGTCTATCAGACTTCTTTATACCCTAACTTTAAAAATTGATCCAGAACGCAAATTTATGTTTCCATGAGGCAACAGAAAGCATAAACAAAAATCTATTCTTTTTATAAAAATCATTGACTTTTCATAATGCAAAACCTTCTCTATCCTGATTTGCAGGACTGGTAGTAGGTATCGCGGATCATGGCCGAAACGTTCATTCACTCTGTATGGCTGATTCCTTGTTATGGAATCGTTGGGATGCTCTTTGCCTTGCCTTGGTTTCCAGGGGTCATCCGGCGCACAGGCCCACGGCCTTCGGGGTATGTCAATCTCTTAATGACCCTATTCGGATTTTTGCACAGTCTTTTCACCTTTGTTTTGGTGTGGGGAAAGCCGGCACAGACCGAAAGTTTCACCTGGCTAGAGGCGGCAAACTTGAAGCTCAGCTTTGGATTTGAGATTTCTTCCTTGAGTGTTGGTGCCTTGGTGCTCATTACAGGACTTAACTTCCTGTCTCAAATCTTCGCAATTGGCTATCTAGAGATGGATTGGGGTTGGGCACGGCTCTTTGCCCTCCTCGGTCTTTTTGAAGCAGGCATGGCAGCGCTCGTGCTTTGCGACAATTTATTTTTTAGCTACTGCATCCTCGAAATTCTGACCCTCGGCACCTACTTACTCGTTGGGTTCTGGTTTAACCAATCCTTGGTGGTATCGGGAGCGCGGGACGCTTTTTTGACAAAGCGCATCGGCGACTTATTGCTACTCATGGGCGTGATCGCTCTGCTCCCCTTGGCAGGTTCATGGAACTATCAAGATCTGGCACGTTGGGCGGCGAGAACAACTATCGATCCGACCCTGGCAACCCTGCTGGGGCTGGCACTGATCTCTGGCCCCATCGGCAAATGTGCCCAGTTTCCCCTGCACCTCTGGCTCGATGAAGCCATGGAAGGACCACTGCCAGCGACTATTTTGAGAAATTCTTTAGTCGTCACCACGGGCGCATGGGTTTTAGTCAAAATCGCACCGATCCTTGCCCTATCGCCTGTAGTTTTAGGCACCTTAATTGTGATTGGTAGCATCAGCGCAGTCGGTGGCTCCTTGATCGCCATCGCCCAGATCGATATCAAACGCGCTCTTTCTTTCTTGGTCAGTGCCTACTTAGGACTCGTTTTCATCGCCGTTGGTATTGGTCAAACCCAAGAAGCCCTACTTTTAATCCTCACCTTTTCGCTCTCCATGGCTTTGCTTGTGATGAGTGTAGGAGGAATTATCTGGAACTGCATGACCCAAGATCTTACCCAGTTTGGCGGACTGTGGTCGCGTCGTCCCATCTCAGCCATTGCTTTTCTTGTTGGTGCTGCAGGACTGGTTGCCTTTCCGCCTTTGGGAAGTTTCTGGGCTTTCCTGCAATTGGCTGAACAGGTTTCGCCCTGGCTGGTAGGGCTATTGCTGTTAGTGAACACCTTGACAGCGTTTGGTCTTGGGCGCGTTTTTGGGCTTGTCTTTGCTGGTGCAACCCATCCGATGACCGAACGGGCTCCGGAAGTGCACTGGCCAATGATGGTACCGACGACGCTCCTAGCTGGCTTCGTTCTCCATCTACCCATTGTGCTCTGGCAAGTTCAGCTCATACCAGCCCAATGGATCGACACGACTTTGCTGTTTGCGATTGCACTTTCGACAAGCAGCATCTTCGGGGGGATTGCTGGTTTTCGTCTGCGATTGGCGCAACTACCCTGGCCTCGTGTCCAAGAGATGCTCGCTCGCGACTTTTACACAGGCGATATCTATCGGTTGAGTGTCGTTTTTGCAGTAGCACAAATATCCCAGATAGTTTCAATTGTTGACCGCTACTTTGTCGATGGCCTGGTGAATTTGGTAGGCTATTTCTCGCTTCTGGGCGGCGAAAGTCTCAAGTATAGTACCAGCGGTAGAACCCAATTTTATGCCCTCACAATCCTGCTGGGAATTGTTGCTATGGGCTGTGCTGTTGCTGTGCATTTCTAGTCAAAAGTAGGAGAACCAACCATGTTGAGCGTCCTTGTTTGGCTGCCGATTATCGGTGCTGTGATCATTGGCCTACGCCCACAAAAGAACCAGGCAAGAAGCATCGCTCTGAGTGTTTCCTTCGGTTTGGTTGTTTGGAGTTTTTGGTTGCTCTTTCAATTCTCGTCCAGCCTTTCAACCATGCAGTTTATAGAAGCACTGCAATGGGTTCCGCAACTGGGTTTAAACTATCGTTTAGGCATTGATGGACTTTCCTTGCCACTGGTCGTGCTTAGTTCAGTGCTAACTTGGGTTGCTATCTATAGCAGCAAGAGAGAGATTGAGCGCCCACGGCTTTACTACGCACTGATCTTGTTGGTTAATGCGGGGTTAGCAGGCGGATTTTTGGTGCAAAACCTTTTGCTGTTTGCCCTGTTTTACGAATTAGAACTGGTGCCAATTTATTTGCTGATTGCGATCTGGGGTGGCACCGAAAGGCGTGGCTATGCTGCGATTAAATTTCTCACCTACACAGCTGTTTCTGGATTTCTGATTCTCTCGGCTTTCTTGGGTATTGGCTTTTTGGCGGGCAGTGAAGCATTCTCTTACAATCCGCAGTTGATCGCAGCTCTGCCGATTGCAACCCAAGTTGTTTTATTGAGCTTAATTTTGTTCGGCTTTGGGATCAAAATACCCCTCTTCCCCCTGCATACCTGGCTTCCCGATGCCTACGCCGAAGCTTCACCACCCGTCGCCATCTTGCTCGGTGGCGTGCTCGCCAAACTGGGAACCTACGGCCTAGTTCGCTTTGGCCTGAATCTTTTTCCTGAAGCCTGGCACCTGCTTGCCCCTGGATTGGCTGTCCTCGGTGCTGTGAGTGCGATTTACGGTTCCCTCGTTGCCCTCGCCCAAAAAGATATCAAGTTGATGGTGGCCTACAGTTCCATCGGTCACATGGGCTATATTCTGCTCGCCATCGCTGCGGCAACGCCCCTGAGTCTTTTGGGTGCTGTTCTCCAAATGGTTAGCCACGGCTTGATCTTGGCCATGCTCTTCTATCTGGTGGGTCTCATCGAGGCGAAAGTCGGTACCCGCGACCTCGATGGCCTGAATGGCCTGATGAATCCCGTACGCGGCTTGCCTTTGATCAGTGCTCTGTTGATTCTGGCAGGCATGGCCAGTGCTGGTATTCCTGGTCTCGTCGGATTTATCGCTGAATTTCTCGTCCTCCAGGGCAGCTTCGTTCCCTACCCAATTCCGACCCTGCTCTGCGTCGTCTGTAGTGGTCTCACGGCGGTCTACTTCGTGATCTTGATCAGCCGCACCTGCTTCGGGAAATTGGACAATGCCACTGCTTATTATCCAAGCGTGCTTTGGTCTGAACGCATACCAGCCCTGCTCTTGGCTGGCCTCATTCTCCTCTTTGGACTCCAGCCCTCTTGGCTCACCCACTGGAGCGAGACCACCACGACCGCCCTTGCTAGCCAAATTAAAATCGCCGCCGCCGCCAACTTTCCAGGAGACCTGCCATGACCGTTACTGCAACCAAGTTGCCACCTTCAAAGCATCCCTACGCCGAAGTCATCCACCGCCTCGAAGCCGGTGGTGCCATGCTCCCGGACACCCCCGAAAATCTCATGCAGATCATCGGTCTATACAAAGCCTACGCCGTCCCCATGGATTTTTACTGGCGGGATCTTTTGTATATTGCTGAACGCGTTTTTCTAGAGCCGTTGCCCTTCTTCAAGTACTTTTTGCCCAAGGAGTACCTCGACCTTCCCAACCACTACGCCGGAGACACCGCCGACCTGATGATCTGGCGGGGTCAAGCCACCGCCCACCCAGAACTACTCGCCTTTATGGAGCGGGGGGAAACAGGTAAAATGCCACGGCTTTTTCATCACCTTTGGCACGACCGGATCAACATGGAATTTGCCGAGATGTGTATGCGCAGTATGCTCTGGCATCGGGGCATGGGGGGGCGCTTCGATCCCTATCTCGATTCCGAAGAGTACAAAGCGAATGCCAACCGCGCCATCGAAGCCTACTTTCGGGGCAACCCGGCCATGCTCAGTCTTCACAAACTTTTTCCCGAAATGTTCTTAGAACAGTGCCGACAGATGTCCTACTACAGCAATCTCGGATTGTTCTGGGAAGTGATGGCTCCGGTTTTCTTTGAAATGTCAGATCTTTACGATGAAGGCAAGATGACGAGCGTCCCCCAGGCCATGCAATTTCTGGTAAATGGCATTTTCGCCATCGCCGGACGACCCATCTACCACCACGTTTACATCAAAGGGGAATGCTTCGAGATCATTCCAAAGTCAAAAGGATTCACATGGCTCTACGAAGCTGCCTTGCCCTACGTCGAAGCTGTCTTCTATCGAACCGCTCCTTTTCGGGGCACCAAGTCCTACAATGCTCAGGCGAACCAAATCCCCGCTGATCAAAAAGACTTTCACTACGGAATTCTCTACGCCGATGTTTTTCCAGTCGGTACTGCCGGGATTCCGCCCACTCTTTTGATGCAGGATATGCTGCACTTCTTGCCACCCTACTTAGTTGAATATTACAGTAAATATTGCCGTGGCCAAGAAGACATGCTGATTCAACTCGGCGTTAGTTTTCAACGTTCGATGTTCTGTGTCACCTCCGCAGTCATCCAGGCATTACGTCAGGCATTGCTCTATCCACTGGACGATCCCAATCCTCGCCATCTCCTCAAGAACCGCACTTTTTTCGAGGGACAAATGGATCGTTTCTTGCGCCCAGAAGCGAGACTTAACGCCATCCAAAACCAAGCCTATCGTTAATTTCGCTTTCAAAAAAGTGGCAGAAAGCAACAACCATTTTTAGGGAATACCATGCCTACCATCGTCGATATTGCCATTTCATCGGACAGTTTCAAAACCCTTGTCGCCGCAGTTCAGGCGGCTGGATTGGTGGAAGTCTTACAAAGTCCTGGCCCCTTTACCGTCTTCGCCCCCACCGATCAAGCCTTTGCGAAACTCCCACCAGGAACGATTACTACCCTCGTTCAAAATCCACCCCAACTTGGCCGCATTTTGACTTATCACGTCCTAGCAGGCAAGTTCACCTCCACTGATCTCGCCAAACAATCAACTTGGACTTCCGTGGAAGGTGCAGAAATTCCGATCAACTTTGAAGAAGGTTTTGAGGTCAAGAATGCAACAGTGATTGCCGCCGATATTGAAGCAGATAACGGAATTATTCATGTAATCGACAACGTCATCTTAATGGGTTGATACCGATTCATAAACAGCAAATTCTTCCTACCACGCGTAGCGCAATAGGGTTGGGACGCGCAGCGTCATACCTACCGTGCCACCAGTCCACAGATTGTGGTGGTTGCGCACCCGAGCGCAACCTGAGACAAAGCCTGCGCAACCACTGAACACTAAGCATCAAGCCACTAAAGTTCGCCGAGGGGGTTTGGGGGACGGGCGCGTCCGTCCCCCAAGGGGCGGGAGTCCAGAGGGCGGGGCTTGCCCCTGCCTTTTGGTGCCGTTCGCCATCGCTTCATCCGTAGCCAAAAGCTCAGCGCCAAAGTGCCCTATCTATTCCCATTAACTCACCCGCAGTTGCAGCTTCCCCTCACGAATCCGACGGGCGTACCAGTGGATGAGGGCACGGGCAAGGCGGCGAGAACTGTGTCGAGAACGAGCATTCGGGCTATCCTCCATGATGTTGGCGAGAGCAACAGTAAGCCCCATCAACGCCAGCTTTTCACGATCGACAGGCACTGCTCCCCCATCGCGTACACTCTGAAGCGACGGAGCCTCTTTGTGAACCATCACCGCATCACAGACCCTCCCTCCAGCTGCAGATTCAAGGGCACGGACGTGATCACTGACGCTGTAGCCATCGGTTTCGCCCCGTTGGGCCATGACATTGCAGACGTAGATCCGGCAAGCACCACTCTTTTTAATCGCTTCGGCAATTTCAGGCACAAGTAAGTTAGGCGCAATACTTGTATACAGCGAACCGGGGCCAATGATGATCAATTCCGCATCGCGGATCGCTTCGACCACTTGCGGAAGCGCACGGGGTCGTTCGGGGGTACAGCCGATGTGAGTAATCCGGCCTTGAGCATTCGGAATATTCGATTCACCTTCGATGCGGCGGCCATCGGCCATCTCTGCCCAAAGGGTCACATTTTCTAAAGTGGCAGGCAGCACTCGACCCCGAATAGCGAGAACCCGCGAACTGGCCTCCAGCCCCTTTTCAAGATCCCCAGCCACTTCGGACATGGCGGTCAAAAAGAGGTTGCCAAAGGAGTGACCCGCCAACCCTTCACCACTTTTGAAACGGTACTGAAAGAGTTCGGTCAGTAGACGTTCTTCATCCGCCAGTGCTGCGAGGCAGTTTCGCAGATCCCCCGGCGGCAAGACCCCAAATTCTTGGCGTAGACGGCCAGAACTGCCGCCATCGTCGGCCACAGTGACAATAGCAGTGATGTTGGAACTGTAATTTTTCAGACCACGCAGCAGTGTCGAAAGTCCTGTCCCACCGCCAATGGCGACGATCTTCGGGCCACGACTGAGGCGACGGCGGCGAAAGAGTTTTTCGACTAAGTCATCTTCTCCATCTGGGGAAAGCACTTCAGTGATCGAATCGAGCACCGACCGCAGACCAAAAATCATCAGAGCAATCCCAAAGGCGAGCACAAAGGGGCCACTGATGTCGTTTGGAATCACTTTGGCCAAATTGCGCAGCATCTTCCAGCTATTCGCGATCGGGCGCAGATCGATCCAGATCGCCAAACCGACACTGGTCATCACCGTCCCAAGCACAGCTAGAGCGAGCCAACGCTTGACCTGCATCCCAGGGTAAAGCCACTTGCCAAACTGCTCTGTGAGCTTTCGTGCCTGCAGAAGCTTCATGAAATGGACTCCTAGTGCGGATGGGGTTTGAGATCGCGGTGGGTCGTATCGCACCGAAAGCCTTCCTGGCAAAGATCAGCGGCGAGGCGTTCAACAAATGCCACTGAGCGGTGCTGTCCGCCAGTACACCCGATGGCGATCAGCAGTTGGCTACGGCGATCTTGGCAGTATTGTGCAAGCAAAAACTGCAACATCCCTGAGAGCTGACGGTAAGTTTCCTGGGCTTGGTTCCCAGCCATCACGTAGTCGCGCACAGGCGCATCAAGGCCACTCAAGGGGCGTAGAGCTTCAAGATAAAATGGATTAGGCAAGAAGCGGATATCGAGAACAAACTGTGCATCTTTGGGTAGACCATGTTTAAAGCCGAAGCTCATGATCGTAATTGGCAGTTCTGGGGCTGTCTCAAGCACAAGCGCTTCCAGTCTTTGTCGCAGTTGATTACTACTCAGTGTGCTTGTATCGATTACTTCATCGGCAAGGTGGCGCACCGATTCGAGGGCTTCCCGCTCAGCTTGGATAGCACCCAACAAGCTTTTGGTTCGCCCAAACCAAGGGTGAGGTCGGCGAGAGAGGGCATAGCGGCCCAAGAGCACTTCGTCGCTGCATTCTAAAAATAGGTGCATGGGCTTCCGCCCAGAGGCTTTCAGTGCCAAGCCGATCTCCAAAACCGCATTCGCCAGATCGTCATCGGGCCGAATATCGATGCGAAGCACTAACCGAGGATTGCGTGGTGTGTAAATTTCCACAAGCGTGCTGATCAGCCCAGGCAAAACGTGATCGAGAGCTAGAAAGCCTAGATCCTCCAGCAAGCGTAGGGTTTCTGTCCCCCCAGCCCCTGAAAGCGATGTCAACACAATCGTATCTACTGAAGACATAGCAGAACCAAAGCACGGAAGCTATTGTACGGTATCTGCCATAGACTCCCCTCTGCGGGGGATTGCAGGCATTCAAAAATGAGCGCTTACTTTCCTAAAATGGGGTATTATGTACAGTTAATACAGCCTGTTTAAATTTCATTAAGAAACATTTCGAATAAGAAGGAGATATTGATGCCGCGAGTGCTTGTAGTTGACGATGACCCAGCCATACTTGAGCTAGTGTGCGTCAATCTCGAAATGTCTGGTTATGAGGTCATGGAAGCCCCAGATGGCACCAAAGGCCAAGCCCTAGCTCTGCAACTGCGACCAGATTTGATTGTGCTTGACTTGATGCTTCCCCAAGTGGATGGGTTGACGATCTGCCAACGCCTGCGCCGCGACGAGCGCACCGCTGAGATTCCGATTTTGCTGTTGACAGCCCTGAGCCAGACCAAGGATAAGGTCGGTGGCCTGAATGCTGGAGCAGACGATTACCTAACCAAGCCTTTTGAGCTTGAAGAACTACTAGCACGGGTGCGTGCCCTGCTGCGCCGCACTGACCGGATTCCCCAAGCAGCCAAGCACGGCGAGATTCTTTCCTTTGGGCCGATAACACTCATACCAGAGCGTTTTGAAGCCGTCTGGTTCGGTAAGATCATCAAGCTTACTCACCTCGAATTTGAACTGCTCCACTGCCTCTTGCAGCGCCACGGCCAGACTGTTGCCCCAAGCGAAATCCTCAAAGAAGTTTGGGGATACGACCCAGACGATGACATCGAGACGATCCGAGTTCACATTCGCCATCTGCGTACCAAGTTGGAGCCAGATGCTCGTCATCCCAAATTCATCAAGACCGTGTATGGTGCAGGCTACTGCCTGGAGATCCCGATGGATTACTCCCTACCACAGATGGCAGAGCCAGCCGAATAAAGTTCACTACAATAGGAAAGCGCTCGCTGCCCTGTGCACCTTTGCTCGTGCCAAACCATACCGTGCTTCTCGATGTAGTTTAGATGCTTGACGAACATGAAATTTTAAACTGTCTTCCCTGTGGGGTTGTCATTACCGACCGAGAAGGCAGGATCTTGGTCTGGAACCGAGCCATGTCGAGCCTGAGTGGCTTATCGGCAGAAGAGATGGAAGGAACGCCGCTCCAGCAATGGCTTCCAGACATTGATCGTAGCCATGCAAGCATTGTTTTGCCTCACCGAGACCAATGGCTCGACGTGCGTGTCCATGGCCAAGATTTTAGTGGTGGTTGTGCGTGGACCTTTGTACAGGAGGTGCGACAAGAATTGGATCAAGCCCAAGCAGATTTTGTCTCAACAGTCTCCCACGAATTGCGTACACCGCTCACCAGTATTAAGGGGTTCATCGATACGCTGTTGCGATCCGGCAACCAACTGAGCGAGAAGCAGCAACATCGTTTCCTCAAGATTGCCAAAAACCAAGCGGATCGGCTCACCCGTCTCGTCGAAGACATTTTGACGGTTTCTCGGATCCAATCGGGCAGACTCAAGAATGTTCCCCAGCGCCTCGACTTGGCTGAGGTCATCGATCTTGTGCTAGAGAGTCTCTCCCAAAAATATGAAGCACGGCGAATGCACATGCACTTGCCAAACGGTTTACCCGAAGTGTGGGCTGACCAAGATCGCTTGGAGCAAATTCTCACCAATTTGATCGACAATGCCCTCAAGTATTCTGAGAAAGATACCTGCGTAGATATCTATGCAAAACTCGATCCTGAGGATGAGAGTGTGCTCTGGATCTCCGTGCGCGATCAAGGCATCGGCATTCCCGAAGTGCATCTCGACCAACTGTTTAACCGCTTTAGTCGCATCGATTCTCCCCTCACCCGTGAGCGCGAAGGAACAGGACTTGGGCTCTATATTACAAAATCCCTCGTTGAAAGCCTCGGTGGCACTATCTTGGTCGAAAGCCAGTTCGGTCATGGCAGCATTTTTACTGTCTGCCTTCCTGCAGCGCAGCATCTTCCTATGCATCTAGAGGAAGGGCTACATGCCTGAACCTGTGGGTGAGGAACTAGAACTCGATCTGCGCAGCGATCTCAAGTCTCGACAGGGCAAATCTGCCGTTCTGTATATCGACTTGCGCAATTTTCGACTATACAACCAGCTCTATGGCCGAGTCGCGGGGGAACAAATGATTCACACCCTTGCTGGAGCTATTGAGCATTGCCTAGACGAAGCTGGAACGATACACCGCCTCGGTGGACATGAGTTTATTGCTGTGACGAATAATGATCATTCTGAACAATTGGCTCAGGATATCTGTCATCGTTGGGATCGCGATTCCCTTGGTTTCTACACCCGCCAAGATCGTCAACGTGGCTTTTTAGTCGGTATAGACCGCCACGGCATTGGCAGACGCTGCTCCCTCGTGGAAGTGAATATCGGGATCATAGACACAGAGCATTATCAGACCTTATCGGATATTTTCTCAGCAGCGTTGCGAGCAAACTTGGTTGCCCAGACCAGCAAAGGCAGCAGTTATGCCTGCGTTCCTCTCGACACTGACCAACCACCCGAAAAACCAACTCCTCACCGTGTCCTCGTCGTCGAACCGGATGCAGCACTTGCTTACTTGTTGCAAACCACCCTGGAACTGCGGGGGTACGCAGTGGCAGTAACCAGCTCTGGGCAAGAAGCCTTTAAGTTAGCCATTACGAATCCACCAAGGGTAATTGTTCTTGACTTGTTCACGTCAGATTTGCCTGCGGGCCCTTTTTTGTGCCAAGAATTGCGCCGTCAACCGGAACTAAAAAATACGCTGCTGATCGTGGCGGCAACCAACGCAGACAGAGAAGATGCCCTGGTCGCTGGTGCGGATCTGTTCGTCCCTAAACCCTTTGAACTCGACGATCTGTTGGGCTGGATCGATCGACTGGTGGAAGAATATGCAAAAACGGTTGACCTGCCGAGCAGCAACCGTTTTCGTGGATTTAGGCGTTAGTTTTACTTCAGCGTACGTACACTGATATCGCCCAGTACTGTGCACTGGCAAGCAAGGCGGGCAAGGGGGTTATCCTCTGCCATGACATCGAGCATGTCCCGCTCGATATCGGTGACGGGGCTGATATTTTCGATGCCAAAGGTAACCTCGATCAAGCAGGTACCACAAGCCCCGTCTCGGCAGCCAAATAGCAGCGAGATCGGGTGCTCGTCACAGATGTCCGTAAGGGTCTGATTAGCCTCTACTTCGACAGTTTTCTGGTCGTCTTCAAATTGAATGGTGACCATGGTTAGACGGAGAGGGTTTGCTCAAATCGCTTGAAGGACTGGATGTTGCTCTTGATGGCGGTGGAGAGATGTGCCTTGGCCATGATCCGCAGTTCGCGGTTGATGGGCCAGAGGTAATCGACTTCTTCCATGTACTTGCGGTTATCGCTGAGCGCTTTTTCATGGTAGCGTGCGGCCACATGGAAACCTTCGTGCTCTGCACAGAAGCATTGACGCACCGCTTGAAGCGCTTCACGGCGATCCATCCCAAACAGGGGTGTCTGAAGCATCCGGTAGACGAGAGGGATATAGTTCGAGTCGTCAGTGAAGATCCCTGGAACTGCACCAGAGAGTGTCTGCATGGTGCGCTGTACCCCAAAGATCCCGACGTTGGAAGCAAAGATTTCCATGGCACTCGGCTTTTTGAAATCTTTGTAGAGATCGTGGGAGATCAGTTGGGAAGTCGCTGTGTGGAACGCTTCGTCGAGGTAGTGGAAGTGAGACACCGCTGTTGGGGCAGGCACAAAAGCACCCGCCTTTTCGAGTTCTTGGCAGTACTGGGAGTGACGATACTCTTTGACCTTCAGTTGAATGTTGCGCAGGCCGCGTACGGTATAGTACTGGCTCGCCACAAACGGTGAAACACCGACTTGTACGGCGTAGAACTGAGCAGGAGAATTGCGAATGAATGACCGTGCGCCCTTCTGGGGATGGATCAAGGCGGCTTCAACATAGTTGGGCATCGGACGATCAAAGATCAAGTCGCCAAGCAGAGCCATTTCGGTCTGTTGGCCAATGGTACGGAAAGCTTCGACGTGGGCGCGCTCTTGAGAGGTCTCGACATCAAGTTCGCGGCACAGGGTCTCGTAGCCACCGAGGGGATAGAACGCACCACAGGTCAATTGGTTGTAGACCATCGTGGTCACTTCGCCACCGATGGAATAGTTGTAGAAACAAACCCAGTACAAGTGATTGAGGGCTTTCTTTTGGGCTTCGGAAGCCGCTGTGTAGACGGGGCTACCGTAGAGCAGTGAAAATTCTGGTTGTACCCAGAAGTGGTCGCTGTGATCCGCGTAGCTAAAACTGTTTTGCAGTTCGACCATCCGCTCAGTAAAGTTTGAGCTGACGTTGCGCTTGTAATTGACTTCGATCAGCTTAAGATTCTTTTTGCCATGGACAATGCCATCGGATAGCGTTCCTGTACTTGGTTTTTTGGCGGCGATTTCATGAGTGTCTAGCATAATAGTTGCTTTCCTGATCAAGGTGAAATAAGGCGGACATCACAATGCAGATTCCAATTTATCAGAATGATTATGAATATACCTGTTCGTGGTGCGCACTTTTATGAAAAGTTTTCAAAAAAAGTGGTGGGTTTTTTGAAAATCTCCGGTGTGAGTCGGCCAATTAGTGGATTTAAGACGGCATTGTAGTAGAGCAGATCTGCAGCTTGGGCGATTGCCCATCCAGCTGTGCCATAAAGTTCTTGGCCATCGACGAGGGCAACCCCATCGAAAGCACCGAGGGAGAGGGCAATGCGATCCACCGAAGGCACAAAGGCAATGGTGGATTGTCCTTGTTGTTCCGCCAGAATATTTGTGGCGACGACCTCGGCGGCTCGAAGAGCGAGTTGCCCGCAGGGAGGATAGTTTTTTTCTCCATCCCTCGGCAAAATACTGTCCCCAACTGCATAGACGTAGGGGTAATCGACCATGCGACAATCGCTGCCAACTCGCAAAAACTGTTGGGCATCGCGCAGCCCCTCCGGCTCCTCCTCGACGCGCACGGGCTGGGTACCACCCGCCCAAAGCAGGGTTTGGGTCGCCAATTCTTCGCCACCATCAGGCCCATCTAAGATGGCCATATCGGCTCTGACCCTTTTGACTTGGGTATCGAGCTGAACAATGACGCGGTGGCGGCGAAACCACCGCAAGACCCAGTCTGAAACACTGGCTGGCCACTCTGGAAGCAAGCGATCACTGCGCTGGACAAGGTGGATCTGGATCGCATCGGCGAGGCCACCGTAGCGTTTGCGCCAACGCCGAGCCAGATGCACCAACTCAGCCGCTAACTCGACCCCCACCAATCCCCCACCGACGATGACCCAGCGCAGCAGCTTGAGGTCACATTGTTCGCGTTTGAGTGCCTCCTCCAAACTCGACCAGTGGTTAAGGATCTGCTGAAGATCTTCGAGTGTATATAGAGGTAGGCTGTAGCGAGCCGCACCAGGTACGCTCAAGCGCCCCTCAGAGCCAACAGCAAGAACGAGGCGATCAGCTCTGAGGGTTTCGCTGTCAGTTTCAACTTCCAATGCCTCAAGATCGATGCGTAGGGCATTTGCCTTGATGTGGCGCACTTTGCTGTCGAGCAAGCGCGAATAGGGGAGGCTGACATCTCGCAGAGGCACGCGACCAGCAGCAGCAGCGACAAGACGCGGTCGCAAAATGTGTTCGCTCCTCGGCTCGATCAGGGTAACTTGCAGATTGTGTGCAGCTAAGGTCTGGACGACCCGCAAACCAGCGTATCCCCCACCGATAACAACTACGTGCATCAGTACCGCCTGTCATCGGAAAGACTCTGTAGTCCTATCTTAACCAGTTCATCGCAGTGGTGGGCTGTTCTGTCGTTGCCTCTACCTAAACCGCGCTAAAATCTTGTAGTCCAAACAGACATCCCTATGCAGTCTTCCAGCACATCTTCACCTTCTCGGACAGTCGCTACCGTCGTGGCCTGTGCGCTCTTGGCTGTAGGAACCTACCACGTCATTCAGGAGTGGTTAGGCGCTTGGTTTAGTTATGGTACCTACAGTGCTCTGTTTACCTATGGCGCGATTGGTATTCCAGCCATCTTTTATTTAACCTACAGTAAGGCCAAAGCGCTTTCGGCATTGCCTAATCCATGGATGTACCAGCTGCTTGGGCTTGCCTTTGTCCTGTTGGGGTGCGGACTAGGGATGTTCAGTCCATTAAAAGATATTCGATTTGCGGGTGTTTTTGTCGCCGTGGTCGGCGTTGTGATTGTCCAGTGGGGACTCTTTGCTCCACGCCTGCTCTGGCAAGAACTTGCGCTTTTCTTGTTAGTGATCCCTTTTCCAATTGTTTTCGCGGCCACCCATAATTCTTTCTTTCAAGGGATTACCGCCCACGGTGCAGCTTTCATGCTTTGGTATGGTGGCATTCCCGCTTTTTCTGATGGCGTATTCATCAATATCAACGAGCTGCAAAATGGGGCATTGCACACCATTAACGGTGTCCAAGTGGCAGAAACTTGCTCAGGTACTGCCATCGGTTTCACTTTGACCTATCTAGGCTTTCTGATTCCTGTCTTACTGCCTGTGGGGTTCAACCGAAGACTGGTTCTATCGATGATCGGCCCAGCAATGGCGATCACATTCAACACGATGCGGGTCGCATTTTTGCTTTACGTGAAAACCTATGTGAGCGAGGATGCCTTCGCGTTTTGGCACGAAGGCAACGGTCGCCTGATCTATTCCTTTTCAACCATGCTGGTTTATGGGATCATTGCGCTTATCGTGATCTGGCCCTCTTTGCAGCCCCAAGCGCCACGTTCTATGGCAAAACAAAAAGCAATCTGAATTTGGAAATATGGAAAACGAAACTGTTCAACCGAAAGTCAATCCCTCCGTCCCTTTGGAAGAAAATGTCACTTTCGTCCTTCCACGGCCTCTACCAACCGCGCTCTTCTGCGTCGGTCTGGCTCTTTTTCTGGGTTTCCTCTCGGATTGCTCTTCTTTGTTGCCCTTAAATGTGGCCAATATTATTTGGCAAATTAATTCTTTAGAGCGTGTGTTCAACGAAGCAAGCATTCCGATGTTGAGCTTTATTCTCATGCTCAGCGGTGTCTGGCTCAACAATGCAGTAAACGGCACCAAAAATAAGATTTTGGGTTGGATCTGCGGCCTAATCAGCCTTGTTATTGGAGTCTCTTTGTTGCTGGCAGTGCCTCTCTATCTTAAAAATATCAACTTTGCCTATCGTATCAAGTCAGAAGAAATTCTCAACCAGCGCAAAATTGATAAACCTGCACCGAGAAGTGAACTAGCAGAAAAATACGATGCAAGTCTGAAGGAACTCTCCGACACTGTCTACAGAAATGTCCTTCGCTTTGGCACCAATGGGGTCGTGATGGGTGGTGCACTTGTGTTACTTGGCATCTTTGGGATTCGCCAAACCCGCGATCGTGCTGATGTTGGGTTTACCTGTGTAACCTGTGGAAGCAGTAAAGTCCGCCTCTCTCAGATGAACGCTAACGAGCAAAGCCTCGCGACATTTACCCGGATTCACACCTTTCGCTGTGAAGACTGTAGCCGGCGCTTCCGCAAATTTTCGATCACAGGTAAACCTTTTCCGTTCTTCTTTTAGTACTGGGGGACTTTGGAATCGGCGTATAGGGCATAGGCATGGATGCCACCACGAATATTTTTGACATCCACAAAGCCACGGCTAATCAAAAACGAACACATATCCGCTGAACGAATGCCGTGGTGGCAAAGTACGAGGGTCTCTTTTTGGGGATCAAGCAACGTTGCTAGCTCTTGTGACCAGGCTTGATACTGGCTGAGGGGCAAGTTTAAAAAGCCTTCAAGTTGAGATTCTTCCAGTTCCTCTGGCTCCCGCACGTCCACCAGTTGAACGCCCGTGAGATCTTGGGACAGTCTTTCTTTAAGTTCTAGTACAGAAATTTCTTGGTAGAGCATTGCACGCGTCGCAACTTTGACACTCCGATTATCTCACGGTGGTGTGATCCCACAGGGGATCAAAGACTTGCCGTGAGTACAAATACCTGGCACAATAAAATAGTTCAGCGATCCCCACGGGGATCATGGATGACAGGCAGGTATGCCTGTGCAGCAGATCCGTGGTGTCGCGCAGAGGAAGGGAGTTTTTTCAATGTCCCCTAACGAGCAGTGGTCCCTCGAAGAGTTGACGCTCAGGCAGTTGCGGACGGTCGCGCAGCAGTACAAAATTTCACGTTACAGCCGACTGACCAAGTCCGAACTACTCGATGCCATTCAAGAAGCGCAACTACAGCAATTGACTAGCAGACGTTCTCGCGGTTTGGAGGCTCAGGCAGAAGTGGAAGATAGCAAGTTTCAGGTTGGCGCATCGGAAAGTAGCGATCTCACCGACATCGATGCCGAGCTAGGCGAACTGCCAGCCGGCTACGGCGAGAGTCGCATCGTGATCTTGCCCCGCGATCCGCAGTGGGCTTTCGTGTACTGGGATATTCCAGGCGAACACAAAGAACAACTGCGTGCCCAAGGTGGCCAGCAGTTGGCGCTGCGTCTTTACGATGTCACCGATGTTTATTTTGATGGCTTCAATGCCCACGGTGTTCAAGAATTTTTGTGCGATGAACTTGCACGGGAATGGTACTTACCCCTGCCCATCGGCGACCGGGACTTCGTCGTCGATATTGGTTATCGGGCCGCTGGTGGTGGGTGGCTTGTGCTCGCCCGTTCCGCATCGGTGAAGGTTCCACCGATGTACCCCTCGGACTGGATCGATGACCGCTTTGTGACGATCCCCTTCGATATGGATCTCCAAGGCAAGACGATCTACACCCTTGAGCCTCCTTATAAAGCGGCGGCACTTCCAGGACGGCCTGGGTTTGGCGGTGCGGCCTTCGGCGCAGAGGCTGCAGCTGGAGCACGTCCTTTCGGTGTCATTCCCCACGAAGCCCTCTTCGAATATTCCGGCGGCCAAGATGCAGCCGTGGCGGGCTCACTTTTTGGATCCCATCAGCACGGACTGCTCTCCGAAACGAGTCTCAGTTCTTTTGCCCTGCCTTCAGGCATCGGTATGTTGTCGGGAATGGGTTACTCGGGTATTGGTTTCTCTGCTTCAGCCGTACCGGAGCGCGAGCGCGGTTTCTGGCTGATTGCCGATGCGGAGCTGATCATCTACGGTGCCACCGAACCCGATGCCACAGTCACCATCGGCGGCCAACGCATCGAACTGGCTCCCGATGGCACTTTCCGCTTCCAGTACGCTTTCCCAGATGGAATGCCCAACTTCCCGATCGAGGCTGTGGCGATCGATGGCGAGCAGAGGCGGGCGATCACCATGCGCTTCATGCGTCAGACACCGGTGCGCTACACCAACACCAAAGCGGAAATCAAACTCGAAGCCTACTAAATCTCTTTATTCCTCTTCCCTTCGGGGAAGGGGAATGAAAAGATAGGGGTGTTCTTATCCTGTTACCCGGAAGTTGTCCTATGACGATTGGTTATTTAGCCCTTGTCCTCCATGCCCATCTGCCCTTTGTTCGCCACCCTGGTAGCGACTATGTCTTAGAAGAAGAGTGGCTCTACGAGGCGATCACAGAGACCTACATTCCTCTGATTAACATGTTTGAGGGGCTACAGGCCGACGGCATCGACTTTCGGATCACGATGTCCATGACCCCACCTTTGGTCTCGATGCTGCGCGATGCGTATCTCCAAGAAAAGTACGAAGAACACCTCACCCAGCTGGAAGAACTGGTGCAAAAAGAGCTAGACCGCACCAAGAATTCTGGCCATCTCCACTATCTGGCTCAGCACTACGAGAACTACTTCGCCACCGCCCGTGCCACTTGGAAGCGCTACGATGGCGACTTGATTACAGCGTTTAAACAGTTTCAAGACGCTGGCAATCTGGACATCATTACCTGTGGGGCGACCCACGGCTATCTACCTTTGATGCAGATGTACCCCCAAGCCGTCTGGGCGCAACTCAAAACGGCCTTCGACCACTACGGCGAAAATTTTGGACGTGCCCCCAAGGGCATTTGGCTTCCTGAGTGTGGCTTCTATCCCGGCCTAGAGCGGATGCTGGCCGATGTGGGCCTGCGCTACTTCCTCACCGATGCCCACGGTTTGCTCTACGCCAAACCCCGTCCTCGTTACGGTGCCTACGCCCCGATCTTCACCCCTACCGGAGTTGCAGCCTTCGGACGGGATCAAGAATCTTCTCAACAGGTTTGGAGTTCGGAAGTTGGCTACCCTGGCGACCCAGTCTACCGAGAATTTTATAAAGATCTCGGCTACGAATCGGAGTACGAGTACATCAAGCCCTACATTCAGCCCAATGGCACCCGCAAAAATGTCGGGATCAAGTACCACAAGATCACTTCGCGGGTCGGCGATATGGGCAGTAAGGAACTCTACGATCCTTACTGGGCAAGGGAAAAAGCTTCTGAACATGCGGGCAACTTTATGTTTAACCGCGTCAAGCAAGTGGAATACCTACACGGTCTGATGGGTCGTCCCCCGATCGTCGTTTCTCCCTACGACGCCGAACTCTACGGCCACTGGTGGTACGAAGGTCCCTGGTTCTTAGATTATCTTTTCCGCAAGTCCTACTACGACCAGAATACTTACCGGATGACCCACCTGAGCGAGTATCTCAGCGAGAACCCGACGCAGCAAGTCTGCCACCCCGCCCAATCGAGTTGGGGCGCGAAGGGTTTCCACGAATTTTGGCTCAACGACACCAACGCTTGGATCTATCCCCACCTCCACAAAGCGACGGAGCGGATGATCGAGATTGCAAGACGCGAACCTGCCGACGAACTCGAATGGCGCGTTCTCAATCAGGCAGCTCGCGAATTGCTGTTGGCGCAATCTTCGGACTGGGCCTTCATCATGCGCACTGGGACTATGGTTCCCTACGCAATTCGCCGCACCCGCTCCCACCTGTTGCGCTTCAACCATCTCTTCGAAGCGATCCATGCTGACACGATCGATGCCGATTGGCTCAAAAAAGTCGAAGCCGCAGACAATATCTTCCCGAACCTGAACTATCGGATGTATCGACCTTTGTAGGTTGCATGTAGCCCACGCTCCGCTATAGTAGCGATGTTTCGGATTTAGGGAACTCAGGGTGGAAAATATCACCTACGAATCGATCTATCCGCTCATCGCCAGAGCGGAACAAGTCGGGACGACCATGAACTGCCTGTTCGTCTGCCCAGTCAGTAGCGAGCAGATTCAAGCTTCGGCAACTATCGAGCGCTTCGGACAGAATGCCATGATCGATTCTGCCAAGCAGACTGCGATGTGGAGTATCCGCGATGCCATCGGGCGTTCTTTGCGTAGTGCCTTCGGCTATGGAGTGGTCGGTCGCATGGTCGGAGATATCGCTGGATCTTTTGTCAGCCCTGACTACAGTTCTCAGCAGGAACAAACATTTACGGACGAAGAAAAGTGCAACGCGATTGTTGCTGCCTTCATCGCCGCCAACGCCTTTGTCTGGGAGCAGGATCATTGGGTTTCCAGCAAAGCGCTTCAGGATCGGATGACCGATTTTGAAAAACAACTCACCAATAGCCCCATCGCGCAACACTACGATCGGCTGATTTCAGCGCGGATGCTGATCGGCATTGCCCTCGCCGATGGCCAGTTGAGCGATCAAGAAAGAGGGTACTTTTCGAGCTTTATTGCTCCTGACCTAGGCGCAGTCGAAGAGCTTGCCCAACGCGGTACTCCCGGTGCAGTCGAACTCGAAGAAACCTCCCAAGGCGATGTGCGCAGTACGATGCTCATGCTCGCTTGGTCCATTGCTCTCACCGATGGCCAACTTGCCCCAGCGGAAGCAGCCTTACTCGAAACGTTTGCGACGAGTCTTGGAATAACAGCAGACCAGTCTACTGTCCTGAAAGGCTCTGCCCAGGCGTACATACTCAACTACAGCCTCGACTACTTTTTTACCCATAGTCCCCAAACGGCTGATCAGCAAAGCCAACAACTCGCCCAACAACTAGGCATGGGCAACCAAGAGGCGGAACGCGCTATCATCCAATACAAGAAGCGCCGTCAACTGTACTAGGAGAATTGATGACTATCGCCGCTATCACCGTCAAAACTATGGATGGCCAAGAAAAAGTCCTTAGTGACTACACAGGGAAAGTCCTCTTAATTGTCAATGTTGCTTCTTACTGTGGCTACACTCCCCAGTACGCAGGTCTAGAACGCCTCTACAAGCGCTACAAAGAGGCAGGTTTTCTGGTGCTTGGTTTTCCTTCTAACGATTTCGGTGGCCAAGAACCGGGCACAAACAGTGACATTGCCCAGTTTTGCCAGCGCAACTACGGGGTCAGTTTCGACTTATTCGACAAAGTCCACGCCACAGGCTCTCAGCAGCATCCACTTTATGCCCACCTGACGAGCAAAGCGATTCCACCTGGAGAAGTCTCTTGGAACTTTGAGAAATTCTTAGTCAACAAAACTGGCGCAGTCGTAGCTCGCTACCGCAGCAGTGTTGGCCCTGAGTCCTCGGAACTAATCGCGGCCATCGAGAAAGCTTTGGTTTGATATTAGCCCGCCCACCCGGATGGCGCTTTCTAATCGCTGGGGGGTATCAAGATGTCTGGTTTGATCCAAAGCTACTAACACTC
This sequence comes from Gloeobacterales cyanobacterium ES-bin-313, assembly GCA_014379585.1. Lineage (GTDB taxonomy): Bacteria > Cyanobacteriota > Cyanobacteriia > Gloeobacterales > Gloeobacteraceae > JACMLN01. The sequence continues at coordinate 41,535 of JACMLN010000098.1, forward strand.
GATTGATTTTTGGGCTATTGACTGTCTCGATAAGACCAAAAAGCCGCTCCCCAATCACTTGGAGAGCGGCTTAGAGATAGAGAAGTTAGCTCTCTGGGAAGAGGGTAATTGTGTCGCCTTCTTGAAGCGTGATGATCGCCCGCTTGTAGTGGGGACGAGTGCCAGCAAAACGACCGACGCGACGAGCGCGGGCGGGTGGGTTGAAGGTATTGACCTTGGTGACTTTGACGCTGAAGAGTTCTTCGATAGCTTGGGCGATCTGGATCTTATTGACTCCAGGCTTGACTTCAAAGAGGTACTTGTTGTCTTCGAGGTGGCGGGTGCCTTTTTCAGTGATCAAGGGGCGGCGAATGATGTCAGCCAGCGCCCGCTTTGTGCCGCTGCTCATGCTGGATCTCCAAAGGTTTGTTTGATGAATTCAATGGCAGGGGCTGTGGCGACAACCCAATCGTTGGCCAGCAAGTCGCGCACATTTAGGTTTTGGGCTGTGATCACTTTGACGTTCGGAATGTTGCGGGCTGAGTAGTAGACCGTTTCATCGCGTTCGTGAAGAATCAAAACCACCGACTGATTGGCCATGTCGATGCCCCAGCGGGTGAAGGCTTGGATCAGCTCTTTGGTCTTTGGCTTTTCTAGTTGGCCAGCGAGATCTTCGACGACGATCAGATCGTCGATCCGGCTTTGCAAAGCTGTGCGGAGTGCCAAACGGCGCTCCTTGCGGTTCATCTTGAGGTCAAATTCCCGTGGCTTAGGACCGAAGATCACGCCGCCCTTGCGCCAGAGAGGAGAACGAATCGAGCCAGCCCGTGCCCGTCCGGTACCTTTTTGCTTCCAAGGCTTGCGACCACCACCGCGTACTTCGCCCTTGGTGAGGGTAGAGACGGTGCCTTGGCGGGAGTTGGTCAGTTGGCGCTTGAGCGCCAAGTAGAGAACGTGGGAGGCTGTGGCTTCAGAAGCAACGCGGAGGTCTAGTTCTACCTCAGTCGTCGCTGTGCCTTGCCAATCTTTTACCGAACAGGTTGCCATTGGGAATTCCAAACCAAAGTTTCAAAGGTTAACGACCGACTTTCTTATTCGGTGTGATCTCGACGAGGCTGCCTTCCACACCAGGAATGCCGCCCTTGATCAAGATGAGATTGCGCTCGGGGATCACGCGGATGACGGTCAACTTCTTGATCGTGACCCGGACATTGCCGAGGTGACCAGGCATCTTTTTGCCGGGGAAGACGCGGCCAGGGGTGGTACCTGCACCGATGGAACCAGGGGCGCGGTGGTTCTTCGAACCGTGGGCCATCGGACCACGGGCGAAGTGGTGGCGCTTTTGGCCGCCAGCGAAGCCCTTACCAATGCTGGTGCCAGCGACATCGATGACTTGGCCATCGCTGAAGATATCGACGGTGACCGCTTGACCGAGGGTATAATTTGCCACGTCGTCCATCCGAAATTCGTGGAGGTGACGCACAGGCTTTTCGAGGCCCGCTTTCTTGCAGTGGCCGATTTCAGGCTTGGACAAGACTTTCTCGCGGGTTTCGATAAAACCAATTTGCAACGCCGTGTAGCCATCGGTGGCTTCGGTCTTGATCTGCGTGACCGGACAAGGTCCTGCTTCGACGACCGTGACCGGAATGGCCCGCCCTTCAGCGTCAAAAACTTGTGTCATGCCTAGCTTGCGGCCCAGGATGCCCAGTGACATCGCTCTACTCCCTAATCAAAAAACTCGTGCAGACACCGCCGAACACAGCCCTTGGCATCAATTCACAAGCTCTTATAGTACTGTGAAAAGCATCGGTCTGTCTAGTAGCAATTCCTAGAAAGCCAGTACTTTAAAGTCAAAGACCCTCTCCAATAGCCAAACGCAGGCGATTACGGCAATGGCGCTAGAGCCAGCCAACAGGGTGATGCGGTGATAGAACCACGAACGGCGCAGGACAAACGCAATCGGCAAAAAGGCGGCAACGATGGCGAGTTGGCCGACTTCGACCCCAAGATTGAAACCGACAAGCGCCAACAGCAATGTCCCCTGGGGCAGACCAAGATCCGCTAAAACACTGGCGAACCCAAAACCATGAATCAGGCCGAAGCAAAAGGCAATCAGCCAAATCCGACCTTGAAAGAGGGGATAGAGATTGTTCAGAGCCGCCAGAACCACCGAAATCGCAATGGCCGATTCCACCAGACGAGAAGGCAATTGGACAATCTGCAATGTCGCCAACGTCAAAGTTAAAGAATGCGCCAAGGTGAAAGCGGTCACGACTTTGAGGACGTTGCCAAATGCCGTCGGCAGATCTTGAACAGGTTGCCAACGCTTCTCTTTGCGTTCGAGCACCGCCGGAATTAGCAGGGTTAGCAAGAAGAGAATGTGGTCGTAGCCTTGCCAGATGTGCCAAACCCCTTCGCGGCCAAAGGCGAAAAATTGTTGAAGTCCGTCAGCATTCAGTTCAATGTCCTGCTCGCTATTTTCGGAACTGAAGATCGCTGTATGGTTCGTATCCCCAGACTTGACATTTAATAACCCGCGATGTTGCGGATCTAGATCAAAAAGAAGGCTGTAAGTGAGAGCAAGCCGAGAAGTAGGTTTCGAACAGAGTGCCTTGAAGTGCAACACTGCGTAGGCACCGTCGCTGTGAGAATCGACTTGCAAACCCGTTGATTGGGTCGGGCAGGTTACCCCTTCAGAGCGCAGTTGCAAGTGCGAAAGCGCATAGGCATTCAGTGTCTTAGTCTGAGCGCGCAGTTCTCCCCAAGTGATCGTTCCATCGCCATTGCCATCGAGACCAATGGCGTAGTCGAGATCTCTTAGAGCAATATCCCATCGTCCAATAACCTGCCCCACTTTCACGTCAAGATTGAGGTAGCTGTCACTCGGTTTGTGTGCCCAAGCGGGCAACCAGTTTCCAAGTAGACCAGTGATGAAAAGAGCGAAAAAGAGAACCAGGCGACCCACTGTTTAGCCCCCTAATTGATGACGCAAGCTGGCAACTTGCACATCTTCGAGATGGTTTTGAGCACACCAGTCGAGGGCAGGCTTGGCAGTACTGGGATTTCCAGCTCCAACAGCCGCAGCAAGTAAGATGCGCAGATCCGCTGGTTCGCGTTGGACTTGCCAGTTGGCCAAAGCGAGGGTGAGAGCACCTTTGGCGTCTTTGAGAAGTTCGAGGCGAAAGCGAGCTTCCTCCCGACGATGCACCACATCTCCCCGCTGGTGACTGGCCTTGAAGCGTGCTTGCAAAGCGGCGATATGTTCGGAAGCCTGGGGCGTGTGCAACTGGTTTTCAGCAATGGCTAGCCGGAGCAGCAAGTTGTCGGAGCGGGTCTGGTCTTTGAGGAGGGCGATCGCTTCTTGAAATCGACCCTGAGCATTCAACAAGTCAGCATAGGCTCCGAGCAAATAATTGTCGGAACCAAGTGCCATCCCCTTTTTAAAATCGGTTTCGGCTCGCTTGAAATTGCCTTGGCGCACGGCAATTTCACCCAGTACTGTGTGCGCCCAGAGTTGTTCGGCTTTGGTTGCTTTGGGGCTACGGGCGAGCACTTTTTCAATCAGGGCAGAGCTTAAAGTTGCTCTTCCTTCTAAGCTTGAAACCCCTGCCAGACAGGTCACTGCGACCAGTTCTGTCGAGAGGTGCAATAGTGAAACACAATCGCGCTTTGCCTGGGCATATTCTCCACGAACTTGATGAACTAAGCCACGGGTTACCCATACTTGGCCATCATTGGGGGTGGCCACAGCCGCCAGATTTAAGTCTGCCAGTGCCCCATCGAAATCGTGGTTACTTTGGCGCAGGGTTGCCCGCAAAATTAGAACCGAGGGTGGTGGATGGGGGGCGTTCCACCAAGGAGCCAGCGCCGCCTGAGCGTAGCCGTTGTAGCGGGGATCTGCGTCGATGCGTCCTTGTTCGATGTAGCGACGGGCGACTTTAACAGCGACTTCGAGTTTGCGAGGAGAACGCTGTAGTTCGTTGCGCAGTCCTTGAAGTTCGCGATAAGTCGGGTCAGTTGGACGGTTAGGCAGGTGTTCCAAGATTTGGGAATCGTTGGTTGGGGTAAATGGGGTTGCCCCGACTGCAGCAGGCCAGAGCAGACCAACCGCAGCCAAGAGCATGAAGCGATGCATAGCGGGCGCTTTGAAGCAGTGCATGGCGGACGGGTTAGGGGGTGTTGTTGGGAGAACCAGCAATGGGCGTTTTGACGTAGGGGAAGGTTTGGTCAAATAAGTTTGCATTCACAAAAGCACCGTCAGTGAAAGGCAATTGACCGGAAGGTGCACTGCTCGTCGGCAGCAAAGCACCCATCGCGACGCGCAGGGAAATATCGACGACATCATCTCCTGGCCGCCGTCCATTCGGATAGCCAGACGTATCTCCGCCGATCACGCCCAGATTATTTTGTTGGGCTGCCGGAAGCGCTGGAATACTTGTGTTGAGGCGCATCAGTTCAGCCGGAACTACGTTGGGGGGCTGGTTGAGGCCAGAGACACCTGTTAAAAAAACTGCCACAAGGTCGTTGCGGGGAAACGCTGTTGGGGCAACAATTCCAGCACTGCCGTACAGCAGTTCGATAATCGCGGGCAAGGTTGGGTTGGTCACATAGGTCAGAAACTGGCCATCGCCTGAGGGCTGACTGCTGTTAAACTTGTCCTTATCTTTCAGACCAACAACCACTTCGTTGACGAGAGGATTGGCAAGGCGAGATTGCTGACCCTTCAAGTTTCTAGAGGTGGTCCAACCTGCGATGATCGGACTGCTGCTCGAAACGAGGCAATTCTTCGGAACTTCGATAGCGAGAGACGTGACATTTTTATCGGCAAGGTCATCGGCTTCAGCGTTCGTCGCGCCGAGGGGATTGGTGATGTTGATCAGGTCAAAGGTTTCACCCAGATTGACGACAAAGGGGTCTTTGCGCTGGCCAACAAAGAGGCGACCGAGTCCATTACAGCCTGGAATGGCAATATCGTAGATATAACTATTGGCATAAGCACTGTAATTTGGAACTGACTTATTGCCGATGTTATCGACTGGCTTGATAAAGACAGTGGAACCAGTTTTTGCGTTTCGTACGCTTCGAATGGTGTTGCCCTGCTGGACTTGTAGGGTGAAAGTTTCCTTGACGTTGAGACCCGATTGATCACTTGCTGAGATGGGTGCGGCATTGATGACAGGGATAGAAACCTGCTGGCCACCAACATTTAGGGCAATGTCTTGATTGGTGTTGGTGAACTTGAAGTTGAAAGTAATATCCGCTTGGGCGTCGCCAGTATTGTCAATTTTGATACTGTAGACACCATTTTGATCGAGGGTGAAATAGTTTGGTCCCCCGTAGGCATCTTGCAAAGGAATGTAGTCGGCAATCATCGTCACATAGCTTGATCGCCCAGTTTCATAACTATTGAACATATAAAAGTCTGTACCATCCAGTTTCGGTTGGGTGGTAATAAAAGGGGCTTCGCGATGGCTCGATGCTTGTACCTGAGCGTTTATACCCAACACTGTGCCAATTCCGCCCAAGGCGATTAGGCCAAAAATAATGCGCTTTTTCATGAATTGTTTCCTTCTAAAGTGTGATCTTCTCGCGTTGAAGGGGGACAGGAATCTGTCGTGCGACATAGATGAATGCCAAGACAAACCCGCAGGGGTTTAAGCACTTAAGTGCTTCTATCCCGGTATTTCACTGCACAAAGTGTTTGTGTTGTCAGTGTTCCGCGATCAACTGCTCATTTTCAAGACCATTTCCTGCTCATTATTCGATCAATTGAGCTGGGCAGCTTTTTGTAAATCTTCTGTTGCACCAGGCTCATCCCCTAAAGCACGGCGTAATATCGCTCGGCTATTGTACATTTCTGCTGACTTTGGGTTGAGGCGAATCGCCTGATCGTAGTCCGCAAGTGCGCCCTGTCTATCGCCAGCATTGAATCGCGCAATCCCACGATTGTAATAAGCATTTGCAAAATTCGGATCGCCTTTAATCGCCTTGTCGTAGTCCGACAAAGCAGCTTGCTTCTTCCCAAGATCGTCGTAAGCATTGCCTCTACCAACGTAGGCAGGTAAAAAGTTGGGGTCGAGTTTAATTGCCTGATCAAAATCGGCGATTGCATTCAGCCTATCTTCTTGCCCATAATATAAGTTTCCGCGATTGTAATAGGAAACAGCTGAGCGCGGCTCACGTTTAATCGCTTGGTTGAAGTCGGTAAGTGCTCCTTGTTTATCACCAACAGCTTGTCGAGCAAGGCCACGGCTATTGTAAGCAGGAGCGTAGTTAGGATTGAGTTTAATTGACTGAGAAAAGTCAGAAATAGCCCCTTGAAAATCCCCCAACTCACGGCGAGTTAGCCCACGATTAAAGTAGGTGAGTGCATTGCGTGGTTCGAGCTTGAGTGCCTGGGTATAGTCGTCAATAGCACCTTGATTATCACCAAGGTCGTCGCGAGTATTGCCACGGTTTCCGTAGGCAGCAGCGAGACCAGGATTGCGTTTAATCGCCTGGTTGAAGTCGTCGAGGGCAGCCTGCTTTTTACCTAGGGCATAATTGACATTGCCTCGACCGAAGTAGGCATTGGCGGACTGCGGATCGAGGGCGACAGCTTGACTAAAATCAGCAAGCGCACCCACTAAGTTGCCTTTTTCCGCTTTTTGCTGCCCTTGGCGAATGGAGGGATCTGCAGCCGAGATCGTATTTTGAGCGAGGGCAACGGGAGCGCAGAAACACATCGCAATGAGCACAAATTTTAGGGTGACAAGTTGAAAGTTCTTCATAAAAAAATTGGTTAGGGTACTGGTCCAGCGAAGTCGATAAAGAAAGGGGTCGGTTGGCTCTGCTTCAGGCAAGCTATTTTAAGACCCTTTGTACTGCCACTGGTCAAAAATTGTTGCATCAGAAGCGGAACGCAGCCACGAACGGCAACAATATGCCCCTGACCCAAGGCAGTGACTTGCAAACTATTGGGCAAGGTTCGAGCAGCCAGTTCGGCGTTGCGCGGCGGTGTAACCGGATCGACTTCTCCTGAGAGCAAGAGCACTGGAGTATTACTGGTTACAGGCTGTTTATAGTCCGCTTTCATCGCCTTGCTTGGCCAATTGCGGCAGATTGCAGCCAAGGCATTTTGGGACTTCGAAAAAGGAACGTCTTCGGCACAGACAACCGAATAGTACATGCCGTCACTAAATCCTTCGCCCAACTCGCCGACCGCGAGTTGGGATTGAGCGGCGATCAAGTCGAAGCGTTTACTCTGATAGGTGCGATGGATGATTAAGGGCAGGAGAGCCGCAGTTTCAGTCGTGTAACTCAGGAGCCGAACGGTACTGGTAAAACTTTCGCGGCTGACATCTATCTGCGTAGTAGCACCTGTGCGTGGATCTGAGATCGGCACAGAGCGCTTTTGAACAAGGGATTGAGAGAGGGATTGAAACTCCGCTTGGGTATTTGGGAAGGCTCGCTTGCAAGCGGGCTCGCGGGTACAACGCGCCAAGATCGTGTCCAGGGATGCTTTTGCATCTGCGGGTGCTGTTTCCCCAAGGTTCCAATGGGTCGGCACGACCCCGTCAAGGATCAACGTGCGCGTCGATTTTGGGTATTGGCGCAGGTAGACGAGGGCGACGCGACTGCCGTAGGACGCGCCGTAGAGATTGATCTTCGCGTAGCCCAGAGCAATGCGCAGATGATCGAGATCTTCGACCGCGTTGGGGGTTGTATAGAGGGCTGGATCGACTGCGAGGCTTCGGGCACAGTCGGCAGGTTTGGCCTCTTTTGGACACTGGAGTGGATGGGACTTCCCTGTGCCGCGCTGATCGACGAGGACAATATCCCGTTCTTGATTGACCCGCGAGAAGGCAGCCAGAATCGGTGGAAAAGCAGTTGTCGCAGCCTGACCTGGCCCCCCAGCGATCATAAAAAGCGGGTCTGCGGCAGGACGACGACCCGTCGCTTCTAGGACGGCAAAGTGCATAGGAATCTGTTTGCCCTGTCCTGCGTGGCTATCTTCGTAGACCTGGAAGGTGCCGCATTGGGCGCTCAGAGCCTCTTGCCCAAGGGTGCAGGGTCTGAGGACTGTGGTGCGGCGGTTTGTTGTCAGTGAGGTTGCGGAACAACTGAGGAGAAGGCATGAAGCGGCCAAAAGAATCGCTAAGCGCACGGATCGCCTCTTTCGGACTGGCTTTAGTGTATCTGTCCAGGTTGCCCCCTAAAATAGGTATAGTCCCGGAATTTTGGCCATGCGCGGCAATTTTATTTTTTTTGGCGTGATTCTTGTCTTTTTGTTTGCTATTGTCCTGATGTCTTCACGCCCGTTTTTGCCAGCAGATCTGAAAGGCCCAGCGCCGGGTTCGGTGGTCACGGCTCCCAAAAAGTCCTAGCTCGTTACCCGTGGACGCACACTGGGCAACTGCGCGAGTTGGCTCTTTAAAGAAGGCTGCGCACTGCCTGGGCCACGCACAATCTCGACGATCTTGTCTCGCCCCTCTAGGTTTTGAAACGCTTCGAGGCAGACGCGGGCGACGTCAGCACGGTCTATGCTTCCTTCAAATAGCGTATCGGCTGGACTAATCACCACTTCCGCCCCCCCAGGCCCATCTTTAAGGCCACCAGGACGAACAATCGTAAACAGGAGCCCACTCCGGATCAGGTGCTCTTCTGCCCGTTTTTTGAAAATCAGCACCCCGCCAAATAAATTCAGGGGATGCAAAATCCGAGAAACGCACAACGAAGAGACCAAGATAAAGTGCTCGACACCAGCGCTGCGGGCAGCATCGACAAGATTCACTGTGCCCTCGTAGTCCACTTGTTGGGCACCGTTAGCGCCAAATCCAGTGCGGGTGCCTGTGGCACAGAAGATCGTTTTGACGCCAGCTAGTGTAGGCCCAAGCGTCGCTGGTTGGAGAACATCTCCCACAAAAAGTTCAACCGAATTGCCTAAAACCTCCCGCGCCTTGGTTGCATCGCGCACAAGCACACGGGGGGGCGTTTCTGGCAGAAGTTGCTTGACGATCTGTTGCCCAGTCAAGCCTGTTGCACCAACAACTAGTACTGACATCGTTTCCATCCTCAGAGTACGCTCTGTCAACCCTAGCCGACACTTACCCTGATAGCCTCTATCTCGGGAGCATTGATGGCTCGAACAGCGAGGCGATCCGCCAACTCATTGTCAGGATCGCCGTTATGTCCCCGCACCCATTGCCAGGTGATCTTGTGGGGTTTCGCAGCAACGAGCAGGGCTTTCCAGAGATCTTGGTTGGCGACAGATTGGCCTTGGGCGTTGCGCCAGCCTTTGCGCTGCCAGCCACCGATCCACTCGGTCATGCCTTTGATCACGTATTGGCTGTCTGAACGCAGGAGGACAACTTGATCTTCAGGAAGGGTGCGTAGAGCTTCGAGGGCAGCAGTCAGTTCCGCCCGTTGGTTGGTCGCTGGTAGCGCAAGAGGGCCGAAGAGGTGCTCTGTGTAGTCGGTGTAGTGGAGAACAGCCCCCCAACCACCCCGTGCCCCTGGCTGGCCATTATTCTCCGTTGCCCCATCGCAGGTAATCGTCACTGTATACAAAACTGATCCTCTCAACTGCCAGGACGATTGTACTTGGGGGGAAATTCAAAATTCAAAATTCAAAAAAATGATTGGCCTAGCGTGGTGGTGAAGGTGCTTGTGTGGGAAAGCGCTTTTCGCGAAAACGAAAGCGGACTTGGGAGCGCTGATCGGTACTGAGAATGCTGCGTACCCGCACAAAGTTGTCGAAGCGTAGGCGATCAAGTTGCTGACGAAGGCTGGCAACCCGCTCGTACTGCTGGCGTAGCTGGTCGTCTGTGGCATCGGATTCAAAGAGAGTACGCAACTGTCTGGTTTCATTTTTGAGATTGTTGCGTACTTCAGCCGCAGCCTGTTGGTCGTCTCGGCGGATAGTTTGAATGCGGGTGCGTTGCTCAGGGGTGAGACCGATGTTTGTCAAATCCAGGCCAGGTGGTTCTGAGGCTGGGGGAGGCACTTGGGCAAGTGCTGGGGCGGCAAGGGCAAGCCACAGGCACATAAACAGTTTAGAAACGTACTTCATAGAGGTCCGTTTGCGGATCGACAGCAAATACTTGGGGGTTGTCGGAGGAGTCTAGAGCCAATTCTACTTTGGTAGTTGAGCCAAACTGTTGCGGATGTAAAAAGCTCAGTCCCCCGAAAAGCACAAGGGCAATACTGGCAGCGGCCAGCCATTGATTGCGACCACCCTCTAGGGCAAACAGGTGGCGAGGTTTGGGTGCGAGCGCTGCCGCAAGAATGCGATCTTCGAGGCCATCGTCGCCTGCTGGCGGTTTCGGCGCGTTGCGTTGGAGAAAATCTTTGAGGGGGTCAGTCATAGCTGGATTCCTTGAGCATAAAACCATTCACGCAATTGGCGGCGGGCATAAAAAAGACGCGACTTTATCGTACCAACGGGAACACTCAGCATCTTGGCGATTTCTTCCTGGGGACGGTCTTGGAGATCGTGGAGGACGATGACGATGCGATGCTCTTCTTTGAGAGTTTGGAGGGCGCGGGCGACGAGTTCTTCTCGGTCAAGCTTGCGCAGGGCATCTTCTTGGCCAGAAGCGACCATCAAGCCGTCGATCTGCACCGATTGCGGGTGGCGCTTGCGCTTGCGTCTGGCATCTTGGCAGCAGTTGACTGCAATGCGAAAAAGCCAAGTCGAAAAGGCAGAATCGCCGCGAAATTTAGGCAGTGAACGAAAAACCTTGACAAAGACTTCCTGGGTAAGGTCGTCGAGATGGTCAGGCTCGTTCATCATCTGGTAGAGCAGACCCCGGACGCGGCTCGAATAGCGGCGGTAGAGTTGGCGAAACGCTTCGCTGTCGCCCTTGCTTGCTTTGCTTACAAGTTCTTCGTCCGCAATTTGCGTCACTGAAACGCCCACACGCATCGAACCTCCAGCAATACACAGTTATAGACGACACAGTTCGAACGGAGGTTCAAAGTTTGGGTTAAAATCCGTCAGACTCACTCATGACCTGGCTTCGCCATTCGGTATCCAACGTGCAGTATTCAACGAATTCCTCAAAACCAGCCCTGAAATCCGTTCCTCTGACTGTAGTAGGGCTGCTCTTGCTGTGCGTGTTCTTTTTCTTTTGGCGATTGGATGCCTACACCCTGTTTGACCGCACTGAAACGGAAACAGCCGAAGTGGCTCGCCAAATGTGGATCAGTGGCGACTGGATCACTCCCGTTTTCAATGACATTCGCTACTTCGATAAGCCTGTGCTGCTCTACTGGTTGATGGGACTAGGGTTTCAGCTGTTTGGCATCGGTGAGTGGGCGGTGCGCTTGCCTTCGGCTCTGTTTGCGACTGCCTTGATTTTGGCAACTTGGCAGTTCGGGCGCACCCAATTAGGTGCACGGGTTGCCCTCTTTGCCGCAACGATGCTGATGGCGAACCCTTTTGCCTTCGGGCTTGGCCGGACTGGTGTCACCGATATGGGTCTCGCTTTTTTTATTGCGGCTGGACTTTACTGCTGGTATTCGTCCTACGCTTCTGGGCAAAAGCAGGGCTACTTGCTCTGTGCTGCCCTTCTTGGGGGCGGGGTGCTGATCAAAGGCCCTATTGCCCTTTTGTTGCCTGGCTTAATTGTCGGCATATTTCTGATTTATATAGGTCAACTCAAAGCGGTGGTCACTACCATGCCTTGGGTGCGCGGAATCGGGATCATTGCGGCTATCGCCTTGCCCTGGTACGTACTCGTTACCCAGGCAAATGGCTGGATTTTTCTCGATAAATTTTTTATTCATCACAACGTGGATCGCTTTTTGAATGTGATCGACAATCAACCAGGGCCTTGGTATTACTATCTACTTTTCACCCCAGCTGGATTCTTTCCGTGGATCGTCTTTTTGTTCATTGCTCTCTTTCGGTGGGGCAAGTGGGAATGGCTTAGTCCCCGTTTTTGGCAGTCGCGCTCCGCAGTGGAGCAGTTGCCACTGTTTATGGGGCTGTGGTTTGTGATTGTCACGATTTTTTTGAGTACAGCCTCCACCAAATTGCCTCACTACATCATGCCCGCCCTGCCTGCCCTCGCTTTTTTGTGTGCGCAAGCATGGGAAGCAGAAAGTGAACACAGCAGCAAAAGCACGCGTCTTGGCCTGAGCTTCGTCGCCCTTGCCCTCACGGTGCTGGGCGTCGGGTTCCTTGTCACACTGGGCTTTATTAACGATCCGGCTCTACCAGAACTGCGCAGTCGGATTGAGGCCACCGGTTCCCCCTGGATTTTAGCGACGGCTTGCTTTTTGGCAGCCCTCGGAAACTTGCTCGCCGCCTTTCGCCTCCAGTTGCAGTGGGCATGGGGCTGCTCTTTGGGTGCGTTTTGTGTGATTTTCTTGACTGCAATCAATTTGCTCATGCCCGCTCTTGAGACCCAAGTCCATGGCCCGCTCCTCGATATGGCGAGCACCTTCCACAAAGAAGTTCGCCCAGGCGATCAGCCAGCTACCCTCGGTGTCTATGCCCCAAGCCTCAACTTTTACGGCCAAATCAACCACATTCCGGTCTACGAGAAGCGTTCTCAGATCATCAACCAACTCGCCCATCCAGAGCGACTTTTACTCTTGACGACCGAATCTCGCCTCGAAAAAAACCAACTCGATCTCAGTGCTTTTCAACCGATCCACACATCCGGCATTTACCGCCTCTATGCACTTCCCCCAGGGGCAGTCAAAGCCAGTAATAAAAAAGAAAATAACCGCTAAATGTGCTGTCTTATGGCGACTTGTCAGCTACACTAGCGTCAAACGTTCATACACGCTTTATGACAACTTGGTCAGAACTCCCAAAATTGCCACCATCGAGCACACCACGCCCTCAAGAGGTGACCTGGGCAACCGAAGCCCGCTTGCTTCTGGCACTGATCTGCGGTTGGCTTACTTTCGGCCTTGGAATGCTTTTTTCTGCTTCGCTTGCGGAGGGGATCAAAGAACACGGAAACGCATTTTTCTTTATTATTCGTCAACTCGGATTTGCTGGGTTAGGGATCGGCCTGATGGTGATGATTTCCAAAACCTCCGTGGATCGCTTGTTTACATATGCACGACTCAGTTTTGTGCCTTTGTTACTCGCCGTTTTTTTGGTCAGAGTGCCCAATATTGGATCGCAGCTGAATGGTGCGAGTCGCTGGATTCAATTTTATGGAATAAGCATTCAACCGTCAGAACTGATTAAGCCTTGTTTGCTCCTGATCGGTGCTTTTCTGTTTGCGCGTTGGCGGTTCTTGAATTTTCAAATGCGCATTTATGGGTTAGCCAGCATCCTTTTGACGATCGCCGGAATTGCCATCCAGCCAGATCTGGGCACTTCTGTTTTGCTCTTTCTTGTATTGCTCTTGATGGCGATTATTAGCAGTAATATACGTCTTGCCTGGATTTTTTCCACAACTCTCGCGGTTGCGGCCCTCGCCGTCTTGAAAATCGGCTCGACCCCTTATCAGAGCAAACGGATCACTGCTTTTACAAATCCTTGGGAGAATGCCCAGAGCCTCAGTTTTCAACTCATCCAAAGTCAAGTAGCAGTCAGCAACGGTAGCCTTTGGGGAACAGGATTTGGTCTATCGGTACAAAAAGTTGGCTTCCTGCCCTACTCCTACTCGGACTTCATTTTTGCTGTCATCTCTGAGGAATTTGGTTTAATTGGCAGTGTGATTTTTATTCTGTTTTTGCTGAGTTTTTTGATCGTTGGTCTACGCGTTGCTGTGCGTTGTGCGGATCCGATCCGCCGCCTGCTCGCTGCTGGAAGCACTTTTTTACTCGTTGGCCAATCGTTTCTGCATATTGCCGTTGTCATCGGCGCAGTGCCTCCCAAAGGAATCCCTCTGCCCTTAGTCAGTTATGGGGGAAGTGGGTTGATTGCGAGCCTGGTTTGCTGTGGACTGTTGATTCGTTCTGCTCGGGAGATGTACGCCCCTGTGACACAACTGCGTGTGGCGGAACCGTCAGTGCCCAAATTCCGCCGCCGTCGCCGTTCCTCGAATCTCAGCAGAAATACGCAAGTAGAACTACGGAAAATTCTGTGATCTGTCCCTCTTCTCTGCGTCACCTACTAGCATCGTAGGCAAGAGCGTTTTCGGGGAAAGATGAGAGCGAAGATCCTGGTGGTGGACGACGATCCAAGTTTGCTGTTGCTGCTCAGTGACCTCTTACAGCTTCAAGGCTACGAGATTGAGACGGCAGGTAGTGGTTATTTAGCACTCACCATGTTGAAAACAATGATCCCCGATCTATTGATTTCAGATGTCGTCATGCCCGGACTCGATGGTTACGGTCTTGTCGAACAACTGCGCAATCATCCGCGTTTTGCACAAATGCCAATCCTGTTTGTTTCAGCCCTTTGTTCAGGAACAGATCGTCAAGCAGGGCTAAGTCAAGGTGCCAATGCCTACCTGTGCAAACCCTTCGAGCCAGAAGTACTGATCAGCACCGCAGAAAAGCTATTGAGTCATATGCCCCGTCCAAAGTTTAGGGCCATTTCTCCGCAGGAGAGTTTAATTGTTGAGAGCTATTAACGACATCAAATCATCACAATCAATTTACATAAGCCCTTGACATGTTAAAGAATTGTTTCAGAATTTTCCTGTAAAATTGCGGATGTATTGGTGCTCAATTAAAAGCTATTTTGTAGATATGTCGGGTGTCTACATTCAATTTTTGATCTGGAGAAATACCTATGATGCAGCAACAGCTTGAGAAAGAATTACAGAACACGATTGAAGATTTGTTGCGTTCTTGTATGCAAGGGAAACTGAGCGTTGCCGACTATACCTCAATGCGGGAGCGCCTCATTGCAGAGCATACCCAACGCATTGCCAATCCCGAGCATGCGCTACCCCTGACAGTACCTTCACTGCCTAAAGCACCTGTTCTCGTGCGGACACGCAGCTACACGTCTAGACAACCAGAAGCCGTCAAAAAGTTTATTCCCACGCCCTACGTCGAACGAATTCTTGGACTTCACGGAGCAACTCATCGCAATCCTTTCGTTGTCGGCGCGACCTGGAATCTCCAGCACCAGCAGATCCTCAAAGACCAAAACCCCCATCTTGCGAGAACTTTACAGGCGCAAGCCCTCAAGCGCCACGAAGCAGAAACAATGATCGATCTGCCCGAAACCCTACACAATCCCTGGATGTACGGGCCACACTACTCTCTCACCCTTCAAAGCCAGATGACTAAGGCCAATCCAGAGCTTGCCCTAAGAATGCAGGCAGAGTGCGCTCATCGCGGTCAGTGATAGTAAAGTCTCCTTTCCATGGCAAACCTTTTGCCTGAGTTCGCAGTTCGCCCTTTAAAAACTGCGAGCGCAACTCAAGAAAAGAATGACATATTCGATTCCTCGCAGGTTCTAAGACGAGAGGAATAAGGCATGCTTTGGGATTGTCGGACATCCAAATTCACTTGACCGAGAATTCACGCTGTCCTTGCAATGCTATTGTTAGTTAAAATTGCCCCGCTTTTTGATGTCCAAAGATGCTATTGGTCTGCTCATCGATCTGGCCCGACAGGGAGAAATTGATCCCTGGGATATCGATGTGGTGCAGTTAACAGACCGCTTCTTGCAATCTTTGGGCAAACTCGACGCTTCTGATTTGCCACGATCAGGTCAGGCGCTTTTTTATGCGTCGGTACTCGTCTCTATGAAAGCCGAAATTCTGGAGGCAAGGCTGCAACCCCAGCCGGAGCCGGAGCCAATCGACGAAGACTATTTGGAAACCCAAGCCGTTGCCCGCTTGCCCCTAGAGCGGATGCTGCACCGTCGCCCATCTGCACCAGCGATGCAGGATCGGCCATTGACCCTCAATGACTTGATTGCCCACCTGAAAGAAGTCGAGCAGATCGAGCGCCGCCAAGTTCGCGAGCGCCCACCGGAACGTCGGGTCAGCCTCAAGGGCATTTCGATCAGTACCATGGCCGAAGTGGAAGAACTCGCCCACCACGAAAATCTTGAAGCTGTTGTCACCGAACTGCGTGCTTTGATTGCCCGTCTTGGCCCCCAAGGCGATGCCATTCCCTTTGCCTATCTGTTAGAACACTACCAAGATCGGGTCGGTGCTTTTTTGGGTTTACTGTTTCTCGCCCACCGCTCTCAAGTCACCCTTGTCCAAACCGATTTTTACCGTGACATCCTCGTCTATGGAATCCAGTCTGAAGACACGGCTTGAAGCCGTCCTCTACCTCAAGGCTCGACCCCTCAATGTTGAGCAGTTGAGCCGCTACGCGGAGTGCTCAAAAGAAGATTGCCGCGATGCCCTCGTCGAACTGCTCGATGACTACGCGATTCGCGATGGTGCCCTAGAGATCGTCGATACGGACGATGGCTATGCGCTGCAACTGAGAGAACCCCTGCAGGATTTGGTGCAAAAACTGATACCGACAGATATTGGGGTCGGGGCCTTACGAACCCTTGCTTTGATCGCCCTCAAAGGGCCACTTCCCCAAAGCCAGTTGGTGGAAATGCGCGGTTCCGGTGTCTACGACCAAGTGCGCGACCTCGTTGGCAAAGGTTTTATTTCTAAAAACAAAGAAGCGGATGGCCGTTCCTACCAGTTGAAAGTGACAGAGAAGTTCTATCAATACTTTGCCATTGACGATATTCGCTCTCTTGCAGGCTAGTGATGGAAATCCTCGGTCGTCGTCCCAGTGTGTTGTTGTTGACTGTAGCTGCCCTTGGCGCTATGCTCGCCGCCGGCGCAATTTTGATCTTTCAGGCTCGACCACTACCGAATTTCCCCAAACTTGCTCCCGTGGCGAAAGTCGATAAGCTCCAACAGCTCCTACGCCAAATCCCCGATCAAGCCCAGCTCGAACAGGCGCAAACACTTGCAGTCCAGGGCAATTCTGCCAATTTGCTTCAGGCCATCCTGCAACTAGATCGCCTCAACAAAAATTCTGCCGTGAGCGCCGATGCTCGACGTTTCATGCATCGCTGGAGTCAAGAACTGATCGCACTAGCCCTCGTTGAAACCCGAGCGGGAAGCCCCTCCTCTTTGCGCTCGGCCATTGCACTGCTTGGGCAACTGCCAAAGTCCAGTGAAGATTTTGGGGTAGCGCAAGAGCAAGTCCGCAAATGGCAGCAACAGTTGGAAATCGCGATGCGACCCCTCATCTCCGCTCCGACTGTCGATTCGGTGAGCGTCGATGCTACCCAACCCCTCCCCACAAGCCAAGAGCCGACAGCGACTGATCGAGATCTCCTAATTAGCCTTGAGCAAACCGTCGAGGGGATCGTGCTCCAGGTCACTGGCGCGCACCTAGAAGTCTCCGGGGATTTTCAAATATTTCTCACCCTCACCAACAATTCCAACCAGCGCTACACCTTCTTGCCCACGGGCATTCACCTCGAAGATGGTGGGGAGATCGATTCTTTGGACGCGGGTCAAGATAAAGGGAATATTCTGCCCGGTGCTTCTTTGCGGGTAACCCTCTCAGGCCACGGCCCTTGGCAGCCACCCTACCGTTTGCGCCTCGAAGAAAGCCGCAGTTCCGGCCAGCGCGACTTCAATCTCTTGCTCCCTCTATGATGCTTCTAAACATTTAGTGATAAGATTTCGGTTGTTCGCAAATGGGTGAAAGGTTCCGTGCCAATCCGTGTGGGAGTGATCGGTGTTGGGAGCATGGGCCAGCATCATACCCGTGTGCTCAGCCTCTTGAAAGATGTCTGCTTAGTTGGGGTTGCGGATGTCAACCGAGAACGCGGCCTCGATACGGCCAGCAAGTACCGGGTTCAGTACTTTGAAGATTATCGGGAGTTGCTCCACCACGTCGATGCTGCCTGCATTGCCGCCCCGACGCTGCTTCACCACTCCGTCGGTGTGGACTGCATCAAAGCAGGGAAGCACGTTTTGATCGAAAAACCGATTGCCTCCAAGATTTCAGAAGCCGAAGATCTGGTAAACCTCGCTGCCCAAAATGACTGCATCCTGCAAGTAGGGCATATTGAGCGTTTCAATCCTGTCTTTCGAGAAATGTGCAACGTCCTGGGTGGCGAGGAACTGATCGCCTTCGAAGCCCACCGCATGAGTCCCTATTCAGCACGGGCTAACGATGTCTCCGTAGTGCTCGACTTAATGATCCACGACATCGACTTGCTCCTCGAAGTCGTACCTGACAGTGTGACCATCGAGAAAATCACGGCCTCTGGCAACTGCACTTCGACTCCTGGCCACCTGGACTATGTGACAGCTACCCTCGTGTTCAGCAGTGGCCTCGTCGCCACCCTGACGGCCAGCAAAGTCACCCACAGCAAACTGCGTACCCTCACGGTGCACTGCAAAGATGCCCTCGTGGAGGCTGATTTTCTCAATAAGAAAATTCAGATCCACCGTCAAACCACTTCCAACACGCGCTCCGAGTACGGCCAGGTGCTCTATCGCCAAGATGGACTGATTGAGATGGTACAAATTAGTAACATCGAACCGCTACATGCCGAACTCGAACACTTTATTCACTGTGTGCGCGGCGGCAGTCAGCCTTCGGTGGGGGGTGAGCAGGCTCTCAAAGCCCTGCGCATCGCCGCTGCCATCGAACAGATGGCTCTTGACTGCAAAGTTTGATACGATACTGACCCTGATTTGGCGGAGATCCTCGCTTGATTCCTATTCTTGACCTCTCACAGCAAACTGCAGCCCTGCTTCCTGAAATCGAACGTACGGTTGGCGAAATTTACCGCTCCGGCAGCTTTATTCTTGGCAAGCACGGCAAAGCCCTTGAAGCTGAAATCGCCCAACGCTCTGAAGTCGGCCATGGGATCGGTGTTGCTTCCGGAACTGACGCACTGCATATGGCTCTGCGTGCCCTGAATATCGGCCCAGGGGATGAAGTGATCACTAGTTCTTTCACATTTATCGCTACCGCCGAAGCCATTTCTTATTGCGGAGCCACCCCCGTTTTTGCCGACATCGACCCGCTGACCTTTAACCTCGACCCACGCAAAGTGGCCGAAAAGCTCACAAGCCGCACCAAAGCGATTCTGCCTGTGCATCTGTTTGGGCAGTCGAGCGACATGGATCCGCTTGTTGCCCTGGCTAAGGAGCATGGATTAGGGATTGTCGAAGACTGCGCCCAAGCGATTGGCACGCTCTACAAAGGTCGTCCGGTTGGCTGTTTTGGGGCAGCAGGCTGTTTTAGCTTCTATCCCACCAAGAACCTCGGCGCTTTCGGTGACGGGGGAATGGCAGTTACCGATTCAGCCGACCTTGCCCAACGGATGCGTTCATTGCGCGCCCACGGCCAGTCGGAGCGCTACTACCACGACGAAGTTGGCTACTGCTCTCGTCTCGATGAGATTCAAGCAGCGATCCTGCGCATCAAGCTGCCCCACCTCGATCAGTGGAACCGCCAGCGCGCCGCCATCGCGGATCGCTACGATGCCCTTTTGGCAGATCTGCCCCTGCACACCCCAGGACGAGCCAGCTACTCGACCCACACCTACCACCAGTACACTGTGCGCACGGAGCACCGCGAGCAATTCCTGAGCGGTCTCAAAGAACGGGGAATCGGGGTCGGAGTCTACTACCCAGTCCCCATCCATCTGCAGAAAGCCTACGCAGATTTGGGCTATCAACCGGGCGATCTCAAAGAGTCCGAAAAAGCCGCCGCCGAAGTCTTTTCTCTGCCGATCTATCCCGATCTGCGCGAAGAGCAAATCGCTGAAGTTGTCGAAGCCATGCACAAGGCCGCTCCTCTCGCCTGGGTATAGACCATTGAGTGCTAAAGCCGAACTGCACGCCCTGATTGACCGCTTTGCCGAAGGTTCGGTGCTGGTGGTCGGTGACTTGGCCTTGGATGAATTTCTGACTGGGGTGACTGAGCGCATCTCCCGCGAAGGACCTGTGTTGATTTTGCGCCACGAACATACCCGCCAAGTCCCCGGTGGTGCGGCCAATGCTGCCTACAACTTCGCCAAACTAGGTGCAAAAGTGACCATGGTGGGTGTGGTGGGTGAAGACTTACAGGCCCAAGCATTGCGCAATATTTTGGCCGAGGCTGGCATCGATGTTTCTGGATTAGTCGTCGATCCAACGAGACCGACGATTACCAAAACCCGAATCGCCGCCCACAGCCGCCAATCAGTGACCCAGCAGGTTGTCCGCATTGACCGCAAATCCGACGAACCCCTCAGCCTAGATCTTCAAGCCCAGTTGTCCGAGCAGATTGCCACCTACGCCGCCGCCAATGCTGCCTTGGTCTGCTCCGACTACCTAGAAGGCACCTTCACAGATAAAACGATTGCAGCCACCCTGAACCACTCGCGTACCATCGTTGATACCCACGCAGGTCTGGAGCGCTATCAAGGCGCGTATCTATTCACCCCCAATTTGCCTGAGGCAGAGTTGGCTGCTGGTTTTGCAATCCGCTCCGACGACGATCTAAACCGTGCTGGTGCAGAGTTGTTGCACCGCACTGGAGCGAAGTACATCCTGATCACCCGTGGGGAAGAAGGGATGAGCTTATTTGGGGTCGATGGGACACGCAGGGACATTCCAGCTTTTAATCGCACCCAGGTTTTTGATGTCACGGGCGCGGGCGATACGGTAGTTGCGGCTCTCACTTTGGCCTTAATTGCTGGAGGCGATGCCTATCAAGCTGCGATTTTAGGCAATCTTGCAGCTAGTATTGTCGTGCGCCAATTTGGGACAGCGACCACCGATGTTGCCACGTTGCACAGTCATCTAGAGGAACTGGAGTGGACATTCCTGTAACTTCCCTTGCCCACCTCCAAGCCGCCATTCAGCGAGATCCTGAGCGTTGGCGACCGATGGTCTTGACGAACGGCTGCTTCGATATTCTCCATGCAGGCCATGTGGACTATCTGGGCAAAGCCCGCGCCATTGGCCGCAGTCTCGTCGTCGGCCTCAACTCCGATCGCTCTGTGCGCCACCTCAAAGGGCCCCAACGCCCCATCAACACCGAAATGGCCCGCGCCACAGTCCTGGCTGCCTTAAGAGTTGTCGATGCAGTTGTTGTCTTCGAAGAGCAAACTGCCACCGCCCTCGTCGAAGCCCTGCAACCCGATTTTTATGTCAAAGGGGGCGACTATATTGTTGACACCCTCCCGGAAGCACCTGCCGTCCAAGCAAGCGGAGGACGCATCGTCCTTGTTCCTTTCACCTGGAATCTTTCGACCACTGCTCTGATTGCCCGTGCCCAATCTGGGTAGCACATAGCTTCTGCTGAATACAGTCTTCCTGATTTGTTATTATGCGCTCTAGCAGTAAATGTAGATTGAATCTATCCCACAATATGTAATCCATACTTAACGTATACGTAGCGCCGAATTCACACTTTCTTCTTGATAACTTTATCAGCCATGAAACAACTTTGTCTGTTGAACATCTGTCCTTCAACCTTTCGAGTCTGTCTTGGGTATTATAGTTGGGTGATTACTTGCTCAACTGGGTGTCTGCAGTTGTTCGCGGCCGCCTCTGTTCGGGGATTACTCTCGATGGGCTGGATTTAGATGCGGGTTTACGCTTGTGAGGAAAGTGGACAGTCAGAGCATTGACAATCTCAAAAACGCCACAAGAAGGCTTTGGCCAGTTCTTCTTATGGCGTTCTGGATGCTCTGGGCAATTCCTTCCGCCTTAGCTCAACCAGATGAGACGACGACCTCTGTGAATTTCCACTTTAAGCACCTAGCCGCGGAGCAGGGACTTTCCAATAGCACAGTTTTAACTGCGTTTCAAGATCATCTTGGTTTTCTTTGGTTTGGGACGGAAGACGGTCTTAACCGATACGACGGTTATAAATTCACCGTTTACCGATATGAAAGTGACAATCCTGCTTCCCTATCGCATAGCTTTATTACGTCTCTCGCTGAAGATAAAAATGGCAGAATTTGGGTTGGCACCTTGGGCGGTGGTTTGAACCGTCTAGATAGGCACAACGATAGTTTTGCCCGCTTCCGTAACAACCCAAAGGATCCGGACAGTCTCGCTAGCAATCAGATCCGCTCGATCCATATTGATCCTCAAGGCATCTTGTGGATCGGTTTCGAGGGTGACGGACTTGACCGCTTCGATCCCACAACTCGAAAATTTTCTCACTATCGCCATAGCGAGGAAAATTCGGCAAGCCTAAGTAGCGATACTGTTTATAAGATCTATCAAGATCGTTCCGGTCAGATGTGGGTGGGGACCCGTGGCGGCCTGGATCGCTACGATCCAAAGGCCAAGCAATTTTCTCATTTTCGTCACAGCGATAGCGATCCTAATAGCCTCAGCGACGATCGGGTACGCGCTATTTTTGAAGATCATGAAGGCATCTTTTGGCTTGGTACAGGTGGAGGTGTCAATCGTCTAGACCCCCGTACGCAGAGATTTACACACTATATCCACGATCCCGAAAACCCTCAAAGTTTAAGCCTTGATCAAATCCATAGTATTTTCGAAGATAGCAATGGCAGTCTTTGGATCGGTACCAATGGTGGCGGCTTGAATCAGTTAGATCGCCGAACAGGAAAGTTCATTCATTTTCAGCATGATTCTGCCGATCCGAGAAGTCTTTCTGAAGACACCATCTACACGATCTTTGAGGACTATTCGGGTGTGCTCTGGTTAGGTACAAACGCTGGCGGGATCAATCAGTACGCCAACAAAACAGAGAAGTTTACACACTATCAATTGAATAAAGATCGCCAAAAAATCGGTAGCCAAAGTCAAGTCCATGCTCTGTTTGAAGACCACCAGGGCTGGCTATGGGCAGGTTCTTTGGGGGGTGGGGTGTATCGTCTCAATCGCAAAACGGAGGAGAAGATCCATTTTTATCATGACCCAAGCAAACCGAATAGTTTGAGTAACAACGATGTCCGTGCAATTCTCGTAGATCGTAAAGGCCAAGTCTGGATCGGAACTTATGGTGGTCTTGAACGCTATAATCCTTTTTCGGGTGGGTTCATCCACTATCACAACAACCCCAAAGATCCGCTTAGCCTGTCCACTGATAACATATTCAGTCTGTTTGAAGATCGCAGCGGCAACCTCTGGGTTGGAACAACTGGTGGCGGACTAGAGCGCTACGATTCTGCCACAGGGAAGTTTTCCCACTATCGTCATAGTGAGAGCGATCCCAGCAGTCTCAGCAGCGGTGATATCGTGGCTATCCATGAGGATATCTCCGGAACCTTGTGGGTCGGAACTAGCGAGGGTCTCAACCGCTTAGACGCGAAGACTGGCAAATTTCAACGTTATCAACACAGCGATAGCGATACGAATAGTCTGGGAAACGATAGTATCCTTTCTCTCTATGCCGATCCTGTAGGCAACTTGTGGGTTGGCACAACGCTGGGTCTGAATCGCTGTGATCTCAAGATCAGCAAGTGCAAACACTATGGAGTGCGATCGGGTTTACCGAATGAGGTGATCAATGCCATTCTTCCAGATAAGCAGGGGAAACTGTGGATCAGTACCAACTTCGGCCTAACCCGCCTCGATCCTAAATCAGATAAGGTTCGCAGCTTCAACGCCGATGACGGACTTCAGGCTTCGGAGTTTAATGCTGGAGCAGCTTACCGCAGCCCTAGGGGTGAACTCTTTTTTGGCGGTATTCAGGGGTTCAATGCTTTCTATCCAGAGCGCATCCGCGAGAATCATAAGCCACCCACGGTTGTACTCACTGATTTCAAAAAATTTGGCAACCACGTCGTGATCGATGTGCCAATCTCGGATCTTCGCGATCTGCAACTTTCCTATCAGGACACAGTTATTTCCTTCGAGTTTGCTGCCCTTGATTATGTGGCTCCCAATAAAAATCTCTATGCCTACAAACTGGTCGGTTTCGATCAAGACTGGATGTATGCTGGCAATCAGCGTGAGCTTAAGTACACCAACCTCGACCCAGGAAATTATACGCTCTTGGTGCGGGCTGCCAATAGCGACGGAGTCTGGAATAATACGGGACTGCGCCTAAGCATTACTATTGCACCCCCCTGGTGGAAAACACCCTTTGCCTACCTGGTCTATGCTGGCCTCTTCAGCGTTGCCGTCGTTGGCTTCGAAAACTACCGCACAGCCAAGCAGCAACTCCAAAATCAACGGCAGATCAACTACCAACTCGAAGATAAAGTGCAAGAACGTACCCTCGAACTCCAACAATCAAATATCCAATTGCAGGAAGCCAATCATGTCAAGAGTGCTTTTCTGGCGAGTATGAGCCACGAGATCCGCACACCAATGAATGGCATCTTGGGCATGGCGGAACTTTTGCTCGATACTGCGCTCAATATTGAACAAAAAGCATTTGTACAGCTGATTCAAAATTCGGGAGATGCGCTGTTATTGATCATCAACCAGATTCTTGATCTCTCAAAAATCGAAGCAAAAAAATTCGAACTAGAAAACATCAGCTTCGATCTACATCAAACCGTCGAGGAAGCTGTAGAGCTACTTTCAGTGCAAGCAGAGAACAAAAATCTCAGTCTGTTTTGCTTGGTTGATCCGATGCTTCCCCGCCAAGTTTTGGGCGACCCAGCGCGCCTGCGGCAAATTCTGACCAATCTCTTAGGTAATGCTCTTAAATTTACACAGAAAGGCCAAGTATCGATCCGCGTGGGCTTGAAAACTGAGAATAATGGTAATCAACAATTGCATTTTGCTGTCCAAGATACGGGGCTTGGCATTAGCCGGGAGGGCAAAGAACGCCTGTTTCAAGCTTTTTCCCAGGTAGAAAGTTCTACCGCACGCCGTTTTGGTGGCACTGGCCTCGGCCTTTTGATCTGCAAACAACTTGTTGAGCTGATGGGTGGAGCGATCGGTCTAGAAAGTACCCTGGGCATTGGCTCGACATTCTATTTCACTATTCCCTTTCGTCGAGCCACTGCAGAGAACAAGACAACTCTGGAAATTCCACCAGCATGGCAACAGCAACGCATCCTCATCTGTAGTCCGAACAAAATTGTGTACGAAGCCTTGAGCAGCATACTTACAGCCTGGAAAATTCCTTATCAATTCGCTTCAAATATCGAGTCTTCTCTGACGCAATTGCGTGTGGCTTTTGATCAAAATCAACGTTTTTCAGCAGTGATCGTGGATCTTGATCCCTCTACTTCTGCTAGTGAAAATTTTCTGTGCGAAGTGCGCAATAACAAACGCTTTAGCACCCTTCAATTTATCGGTTTAATTGACTTTAGTAAACAAAATCTGCCCTTAGTCGAACCCTATGCAGCCTATCTTGTGCGTCCCCTGATTCGCCAGAGAGCGCTCTATACTTGCTTGGAGCGAATCTTTAGCAATCAAAAGGTGCAAGTTGACTGCTCAGTAGAGACACATGCTTCAAAGCTGCAGTACCCTGATAGCCGATTGCTGATTGTTGATGATAATATTGTCAACCGCAAAGTGCTTCTGCAGCAACTTAAGAAGTTCGGCTGTGCGGCTGATATTGCCTGCAATGGCCATGAGGCTGTTGAAGCCGTCTCTAGAAAAGCCTATGACTTAGTTTTGATGGATTGCCAGATGCCGGAAATGGATGGATTTGAAGCGACTGCAGCGATCCGTGCTTTACAGACTAGTGCTTCAAAGACAATTATTGTTGCTCTGACTGCCAATGCGATGGATGGAGATCGTGAGCGTTGTCTGGATGCTGGAATGAACGGCTATCTGAGTAAACCGCTTAAGCCGACGCAGCTCGCTGAAGTTCTCAATGAGTACCTTGCCAATCTGCCAACCCCTGTCAGCAGTAGCCGTGAATAGCGGACGTAGGTCTTGAAGTGCTTTCTGTTAGTGCATTCCTGTCTTTGATCCATTGAAAATATTGCGCATTCACAATAAAAGACTCCGCTGTTTTTCGCAGATGCGCTGTAGCCATGATACCGTGTAGTTGCTGAGTTCCGGTTCCAACAGGGAGCAGCTGTTGGAGAAAAAGGGGAATGTCCAGTGCAAAGTGGGTTTGGAATGCTGATTCAATCAGTTAACAGTTGCAACTTACGGATCAACACCAGATCACCCATGGGTGACAGCAATTGAAGCTAGTATTGCCTCATTTCTGGCTTGGCCTCAGATCGGTGCTTATTACAAGCCTTGACCTGGGACGCTCAAGGACTTCACTGGAAGTGCTTTAGTGCAAATTTACCTATTTGAAAAACATCGTCATTTACAAAGAGAATTTTTTTGATGAAAACCACGGTGAAAAAGTCAGATTTTGTCCTTGCTCCTTATATGAAGAGCGACGACTTACGAGCGACTTATCAGATCCTGAATACCCTTGTCCCCTATTTCCTGCTGTGGTTTTTGGCAGTGAAGGCGGCTGCTATTTCTCTTTGGTTGATGCCACCGATTATTGTTTTAATTACACTTTTTTCCATACGCTGTTTTTCTTTAATGCATGATTGTGGGCATTATTCCCTCTTTAGTTCAAAAAAAATAAATCGGATCGTCGGTTTTATTCTGGGTGTCATCAACGCCATCCCCCCCTATTCATGGTCAAGAGATCATGCCTACCACCACAAAACCAACGGCGATTGGGAGCGCTATCGGGGTGTGGCAACATTTCTCTCGACAGAAGAGTTTTCTAAACTCAATGGAAAAGAGCAGCGCATGTACGAGATGCTGCGCCATCCATTGATGACAGTTCCAGGCGGATTTCTCTATCTGGCTCTGAAACCAAGATTTGCCTTGCTCGCGGGATCCTATGATTTTCTTGCTTATATCTGGGCTTGCTTAAGAAGAAATTCTGGCATGAGCCGATCAGAAATTATATCTACACACCAATCGAAGTATTGGGAGTCTGCGGACGAGTTTTGGGATTTGCTGCTCAACAATATTTGCGTCATCAGTGCTTGGGTATTTTTTAGTTACCTGCTGGGGGCAGGCTTCTTCTTAAGTCTGTACGCCATCACCTTGACACTCTCGGCTGTGATCTTCATCTCTGTGTTCTTTGTGCAGCATAATTTTGAGGGTTCCTATGCCCACAAGACAGAAGGTTGGGAATATCTGCTTGGAGCCCTAGAAGGCAGTAGCTACTTTAAATTGCCGCCCCTACTTAACTGGTTTACTGCAGACATCGGGTACCACAATATTCATCACCTGTCTGAACGCATCCCCAATTACCACCTCGAAGCTTGCCATCGCCAAAATAGCCATCTGCTCGCGAACGTAAAAGTGCTGACGATCGCTGACATGTCTGAGTGTGCGAAGTTTATTCTTTGGGATTCCGCTGCGGACACACTTGTTTCAGTAGCCACGTTTCATCAAGCCGTTCAGGTCAAAATAAAAACTGCCGCGCTCTGAACCCTGATTTTCTGATGACTTCTCGCATTGTGCTAAATGGCAGTTATCTGAATTTGCGGATGACTGGAGTGGGTACCTATATTTTGAACCTCTGGCGGTGTTGGAAGGCTCAGGGGTTGCCTGTACGTGGATTATTGCCTCCAGAATTTGCTTCTGGTCAGGCTGTGAAGTTGCGGGGGCATCTGCCGCGCCTTGCCTGGAATCAAATCGTTTTGCCGACTTTACTAAAACCAGGGGAATTGCTCTTTAATCCAGTGCCGGAAGGCCCGATCTTGTGTGCTCATCCCCAGGTGACTTTTGCCCACGATGTGATCCCTTTGATCTATCCGGAATGGTTCCCACGCAAGCAGAATTATTTTAAATATTTGGTGCCTGTTTGCCTGAAACGTTCCCAGCATGTTTTGTGCAATTCACAAACGACCCGGCAAGATCTAATCCGCTTTTATGATTTGCGGCCTGAACAACTGAGTGTCGTACCCCTCGCCTACGACCGCGAACGCTTTTTCCCTGGCCGCGCCGATCCAGTCTGTCTTGCGAAGTATGGCCTTCACGATCAAGGCTATATGTTCTATGTCGGTGCCCACGAGCCCCACAAGAATCTGAAGCGCCTGATCGAAGCTTTTGTCCAGATTGCCAAAATCTGGGAAGGCAACTTCGTGATCGCTGGAGCCTTCGATCCGCGCTACACGCCAGCACTTCAAGCTTTAGCGGCTTCATTAAAGATTTCTGAGCGGGTGCAGTGGCTCGATTACATCAGTGCTGCGGATTTGAGCGAACTGTACCGGGGGGCGCGGCTCTTCGCCTTTGTCAGCCTCTACGAAGGTTTTGGCTTGCCGGTACTAGAGGCGATGGCCTGTGGAACGCCAACGCTGACGTCCAATCGGGGGGCGCTTCAAGAAGTGGCGCAAGCAGGTGCTCTCTGCGTGGATCCAGAAAGTATCGAGGCGATCTGCGCAGGAATCACCCAATTGCTTGAAGGTGGGAGTCATTTCCATCGTGCTGGTCTGGCGCGATCAACCATTTTTAGCTGGGAACGTACCGCTGAATGCACTTGGCAGGCGTTGACACCGTTCATGGGCTAGTGCTGAATAGCTTTTTGCGATCATTGCCTAGCGTGGGGCAGCATAAGCCGCCTGTTCTGCAACGTTCACGGCATGATCGGCAATCCGTTCTAGATATTTACAGGCCAATACCAAATTGAGCGGCACCGATCCATCTCCAGCCACGATCAACTTGGCGAGTTGATTGAACAGTCTCACGTAGTCGTCATCGACAGCATCGTCGAGGGCACGAACTGCCAAACCTCGTTCGCGGTTGAGTTGTGCCCAACTGTCAAGCGCTGCCCGCACCATGCCACTTGCCCGAAGACCCATACGCTCGAAATCCACCATTAAAGGCGGCATTGGTTTGCCTGCTAGGGCAAAAGCAATTTCAGCAATATTATCGGCGTAGTCGCCAATCCGCTCAATACCGACGATCGCTTCCAAGATACCTGTGATGTAGCGAGTATCCCCCGCAACTGGGGCTTGCAGGGTAATCAGGCGTACACAGCGCTCATTGATCGAATGATTCAGAAAATCGATGGACTCTTCGAGAGCATGTACACGGCTGGCCGCTGCTAAATCGGCTTTGACCAAGGCAATCATTGCTTCTGACAGTGCTTTTTCTGCCATCGTTCCCATGCGCAGCAGTTCGAAACGTGTTTCATTCAGTTCGCGAGTAAAGGCTTCTCTTAACATGGGCAAAATGGGTTTTATTAGTTTCATCTTACGAGCAAAACTATTCTCTTGAAGCTAAGAGATGAAGAAATATTCCAAACAAAATTGTCGCACCGCATCCTTAAAACCCCTGGCCTGAAGCTGGGTTATGATTTTGCGAGTGTCCACTTCGCATCCAAGAAGAGTAACTGTGCTTTTTACTACAAAATTCGGGCGTTTGTGTCTAGCTGTGACTGCCACAACCTTGGCAATGGCGGCTCCTACCCTTGCAGAACCAAAATTCAGTTTTGCGAATACCCCTGGTCAACTTCCAAAGACCGTCGTCCCCGAAAGTTATTCAATTACGCTAGCGCCAGACCCAAAAACATTGCAGTTTGTCGGTTCTGAAACCATCGATATTGATGTGCGCAAACCGACGCGTACGATCATATTAAACGCCTTAAATTTAGAAATTCCAGAAGCCAAACTTGCCGATCTCGGTTTGGCTGCAACCATAAAAATTGACAACGAAAAACAGACTGCCACGTTCACTTTTCCCCAAGAGATTGCTCAGGGCAAACACAAGTTAGCCCTGAGTTTCAAAGGGAAAGCAGGTTCCCAGGCTGAGGGCATTTACTATGTGCGCTATCAGACTGATCGGGGCGAAAAAGTGCTTTTTGGTACGCAGATGGAAGCGACAGACGCACGGCGGATGTTTCCAAATTGGGACGAACCAGTCTTCCGTGCCCGCTTTGCCTTAACAGTCAAGGTGCCAAGCAACTTTATGGCTGTTTCGAATATGCCGATTGTTGAGGAAAAATCCCTCGGCACAAATCTCAAACAGGTGCGCTTCCAGGAGACGCCGTCCATGGCCAGCTACCTCGTAGTCCTTGTCGCTGGGGAACTTGCCGCGATTGAGGATGAAGTCGATGGGGTAAAGATGCGGGTCGTAACAACTGCTGGTAAGCAAGAAACAGGACGCTACGCCCTCAATAGCCTCAAAAAGATTCTGCCCTTCTACAACGATTACTTTGGTCAAAAGTTTCCCCTGCCCAAACTGGACATGATTGCCATTCCCGGTGGCTTTGGCGGAGCCATGGAAAACTGGGGCGGGATTACCTACAACGAAACGGCGCTTCTGTTTGATCCAGCTAATTCTTCTCAACAGACCAAAGAACGGGTATTTATCGTCGTTGCCCACGAAGTCGCCCACCAGTGGTTTGGTGACTTGGTGACCATGGCGTGGTGGGACAACCTTTGGTTGAATGAGGGATTTGCTTCCTGGATGGAGGCGAAAGCCACAGCGCAATTCAACCCCACCTGGAACACTTGGCTGCGCTACGACGCTCCGAAGCAAGAAGCAATGGATAGCGATGCCCGCAGTACAACCCACCCCATTCAGCAACCAGTGCGCGATCCGGCTGAAGCCGCCGGTGCCTTTGACGAGATCACCTACCAAAAAGGTGGCGCGGTGATTCGGATGTTTGAAACCTATCTGGGCGAAGAAAAGTTTCGCGCCGGGATTCGTAGCTATATGGCCGCCCACCAGTACGGCAGTACGACAACTGCGGATCTTTGGGCCTCCCTGCAACAAGCTTCGGGGGCCGATGTCGGAGCCATTGCAGCGAGTTGGACGGAACAACCTGGTTTTCCAGTGGTGGTGGTCGATGGCACCTGCAGCGCCGGAAAGCGCCGTGTGAAACTCAGCCAAGAGCGTTTTACTATTGACGATCCCAAAGCTGATCCGCTGGGCTGGCAGATCCCAATTACATACACCACGGCTGTCGATGCTACCCCACAGACCTATTTGCTCAAAGATAAATCGGCAATGATCGATGGGGGGAACTGCGATACCCCTCTGAAACTCAACGCCGGAAACACAGGCTACTACCGAGTGCAGTATTCAACTGCTCTCCAACAACAGCTCAAAGATCAGTTTGCTCTCTTCCCCCTCACGGATCGCCTCAACTTGCTCAGTGACAGTTGGGCCTTGGTCAAAGCGAACCGCAGTTCTACCAAGGACTATCTGAACTTAGCCCAGGGTGTTCGCGATGAAACAGATCTTGCCCTTTGGAGTCAAGTGCTCGGTACTTTGAGTGCGATCGACAACATCCAGATCGATCAACCAGGCCGTCCTGCCTTTCAAAGCTATGGGCGCGACTTTTTGGCCAATCTCTACAAGCGTTTGGGTTGGGACGCAAAGCCAGACGAACCAGAGACGACGGCGCTTTTGCGCAGCAAAATGCTCACGCTCCTGGGAGATTTTCGGGATAAAGGTGTGATCACAGAAGCCCGTCTACGCTTCGCTGCCTACCTCAAAGAACCGAAAGCCCTAGCCCCGAATCTACGTCCGACTGTGTTTCACATCGTCGGTCGCTACAGCGATCAAGCCACCTACGATCAGTTGCACAGACTCGCTATCAAGACCCAGAGCACCGAAGAAAAGAAGCTTTTTTACGGATCCATGACCGATGCCCTCGATCCGGTTCTCGCCAAGCAAACGCTGCAAATTGTCTTCAAGAATGAACTAGAGCCTGGGCTCGCTTCTGACTTGGTGACTCAGGTTGCGGACAACGGTGAACAACCTGGCTTGGCTTGGGAGTTCGCCAAAACCCATACCAAAGCGTTACTCGACATGCAGGCTTCCTTTCGGCGCAACCGCTATATCCCGCGCATAGCGCGTAATTTCGCCGAGCAATCCCGTGCCGACGAACTGGAAGCTTTTGCCAAAGCGAACCTGCCAGCGGACGCGATGAGTGAAGTCAAGAAAGCACTCACTCGGATTCGCTACCGTGCGGATCTTAAAAAGCGCGAACTGCCGATTATCGATACCTATGCCTGCAATCAAAAGGCAGGCAGTTCCCCAAGTAATGTCCGCTTCTGCGTCGATGTGCGCTAATCGCTTTACAGTCCAGGAGGTTCCCTGGCAGACCCAGAGCGCAGCCCTCTACGCCGTGCGTCGCCAAGTGTTCATTGTCGAACAGGGGGTACCAGCGCAGATCGAGATCGACGAGTGGGATCCCCTTTCACGTCATGTCCTGGCTATTGATGTCAACGGGGGCCCAGTCGGTTGTGGCCGTTTGTTGCCCGACGGTCATATTGGGCGGATGGCTGTGCTGGCAGAGGGCCGTGGCAAAGGGGTTGGCCAACAGATCTTGCAAACCTTGATCACCATGGCTGAATCGGGGGGCATCACCCACATTCTGCTCAGTGCCCAGACCCATGCCCTCGGATTTTATGAAAAGGCAGGGTTTGTTGCAGAAGGCCCGATCTACGAAGAAGCCGGGATTCCCCATCGGGCAATGTCTCTGAATCTCCCACGCAGAACAGTTCTCGATGGTCAGTCGCCCCTATAGTGTCTGCAATTTGTTTATGAGGATCGTTCGTGCTTAAAACTGTTCGTACTGCCTGTTTGATTTCGCTTGCATTGCTTCCAGCACTTCCAGCTTTTGCTGCCGAGATAACACCGAAAACCATTTTCATTAAGGCAGGTCGCCTCATCGATGTCGAAAATAATCGTGTGCTGAGTGATCAGGCAATTGTCGTCGAAGGGGAGCGGATCAAGTCTGTTAGCCCATTCGCATCAGCGACGATTCCGGCGGGGGCGCAAGTGATCGATCTGAGTAAATCGACGGTACTGCCGGGGCTGATCGATGCCCATACCCATCTCACCGGTGATGCGACTGCGGGGGCTTACAAGGGATTGGGGGTCTCTGTGCCCCGCGAAGCGCTTTATGGGGCACGCAGTGCGCGAGTCACCCTCGAAGCAGGATTTACCACCGTCCGCAATGTTGGTGCGGGAGGCTATAGCGATGTCGCCCTCAGAGATGCAATCAACGACGGCGACATTATTGGGCCACGGATGCTCGTTTCTGGCCCAGCCTTAGGAATTACTGGTGGTCACTGCGACGAAAATTTGCTCGCGCCTGAATTTAAGTTCAAGGCCGATGCCGTTGCAGACGGCCCGTGGGCGATCCGTGCCAAAGTCCGCGAAGTGGTCAAGTACGGTGCCAATTTGATTAAATTTTGCGCCACAGGTGGCGTGCTTTCTAAAGGGGATCAACCCGGAACGGAGCAGTACACCTTAGAAGAAATGAAAGCTCTAGTCGAAGAAGCCCACAAGTTGGAGCGCAAAGTCGCAGCCCACGCCCACGGTACCCAAGGGATCAAAGACGCGATCATCGCTGGAGTCGATTCCATCGAACACGCCAGTTTGATCGATGAGGAGGGGATTCGCCTTGCCAAAGCGAAGGGTACCTACTTGGTCATGGACATTTACGATGACGACTACATTCTTCAGGAGGGCGAAAAAGTTGGAATGCTCCCTGAATCGTTAGAGAAAGAGCGCAAACTTGGCCAACTGCAGCGCAACAACTTTGAAAAAGCCTGGAAAGGCGGCGCGCCCATGGCTTTCGGCACCGATGCAGGGGTCTATCCCCACGGCGACAATGCCAAACAGTTCTTCTATATGGTCAAGTACGGAATGACACCTCTGGAGGCGATCCACGCAGCCACCTTCGACGC
This sequence comes from Gloeobacterales cyanobacterium ES-bin-313, assembly GCA_014379585.1. Classification (GTDB taxonomy): domain Bacteria; phylum Cyanobacteriota; class Cyanobacteriia; order Gloeobacterales; family Gloeobacteraceae; genus JACMLN01. The sequence continues at coordinate 74,974 of JACMLN010000098.1, forward strand.
GGCCACACTACTTGGCTTGCAAAAAGAGGTCGGATCGATTGCACCGAGTAAATTTGCTGACATCATTGCTGTCAGTGGCGATCCGCTCAAAAATGTCACCGCCCTCGAAAAAGTCAGCTTTGTCATGAAAGGAGGGCAGGTCTATAAAAATCTTCCCTAAGCCGCCCTTGAGTAACCCTAGGATAAAATCTTTGCTTATTTGATAGTGAAGGATATGTACCTGTGGGTATTGAGATGGGAAAGCGTTTCTGGATTGGGTTGGTGGCGATCATGTTGCTCTGGAGCAGCGGGCTGGGTTCCAGCTATGGACAGAGCCTCCCTGCTGCTCCAGTTGTCTTGGGGGATCAAACCCTGTTTACCATTCAAAATCGGGTCGGTTCTTTTTCACCCCAAGAGCGAGCCAAAGCGGTCTCGGGTCGTCTCTTGGCACTTGCCGATGACGAAACCTTCTCTATCAATCAGCTCAAAGTCGATGACCAGGATGGTGTGACGATTTTGGCAGGTGAGACTATCGTGGTGGCCGTCACAGCAGAAGATGCCAAAGCTGCCAAACTGTCCATCGAAAAATTGACCCAGCGCGAACTCGTCACGATTCAGGAGGGCATTGCGACCTACCGCCAAGAGCGCAGTCCGAAAAGCCTGCTTTGGGCGACGCTGTTGACTCTTTTGCTGACCGCCATTGTGTTGCTCATATTTGGGATTACCAATCGCCTCTTTCCGAAAATCTATGGAGCCGTCGAGCAGTTTCCTTTTGCACTGCGTATCCAGAGTCTTGAAGTGCTCTCTACAGCCCGAATCCGCTTGGTGCTTCTGAGTCTCGCCAAGACGGTACGCTATCTCTTTACGATCATGATTAGTTACTTGTACGCTTCTTTTGCCCTTAGTGCCTTTCCCCAAACCCGTGGGATCGGTAGAAGTATCATTGGTTACTCCCTCGGGGCTGTGCAGAAGACGGGTGAGGCATTCGTAGCTTACTTGCCTAACTTGTCGATCGTGATCTTGATCATTTTTGTCACTTTTTATGCCATTAAACTTTTTGACCTCGTTTTTACAGCCCTTGGCAACGGTAATCTGACACTTCCAGGTTTCTTTATCGGTTGGGCAAAGCCAACCCAAAATCTACTGACTTTCTTTGCCCTTGCCCTTGCTTTTACGGTGATCCTGCCTTATGTTCCCGGTTCTCAGTCACCAGCCTTTCAAGCGACATCTGTTTTTTTGGGTCTGGTCTTTTCTTTAAGTTCTTCAACCATCGTTTCCAACGTGATCGCTGGCATTATCTTGATCTATACCCGCGCTTTTGAGTTAGGGGATCGGGTCAAAATTGCCGATGTCGCTGGGGATGTCGTCGAGAAAACCTTGCTGGTCACACGCATCCGCACGATCAAAAATGTCGTGGTCACGATACCCAATGCAGCGGTGTTGAATGGCAATGTCGTGAACTATAGTCTCTCGATGCGGGACTACCAGGCGAACTTGATCCTGAACACAACTGTGACCCTTGGCTACGATATTCCCTGGCGAAAAGTCCACGAAACCCTTCTTCAGGCTGCTGCAGCGACGACCCACATTTTGGTCGAGCCGAAACCGTTTATTTTACAGACAAGTCTAGAAAATTCCTATGTTGCCTACGAATTGAATGCCTACACAGACAAACCCAATTTGATGGCGCAAACCTACGCAGAACTCCACCAAAATATGCAGGATAAGTGCAACGAAGCAAACATCGAGATTCTCTCACCGATTTACAGCGCACTTCGAGACGGAAACCATACAACGATTCCTAACAACTATTTGCCACCAGGGTACAAGTCGTCCGCTTTTCAAGTTAAATCAGAAACATCCACCAGCAATGGTGAAGTGATCCCGCCTTGACTAATCGCGCCAGAGGGCAATGCCACCGAGCAGGCCATTGATGTTAGAACTCACAACAATATGATCTGGTAACTCTAAGGTGACGTGCACAGCATTGCCCCCACCGATGTAGGCAGACTTGAATTGGAACATCGCCTCTAGGTTTTTGAGCACCAATGCAAGATCCGCATTCCACTCCTGCGCGCCACGTTCTAGCAAGGCGGCATTGCCTAGAGACTGCTCGTAAGTCTGATCGTTTCGGAAGGGTTGATGGGCGAGTTGCAAATTGGGGACGAGTTTGCCGTCGATAAATAGGGACGAGCCAAAACCAGTGCCCAGGGTAATCACAAGTTCAACGCCATCCCCACGAATCGTCCCCAAACCCTGCACATCTGCATCGTTCGCAACCCGGACAGGCTTGCCTAGGTGCTCGCAGAGTGCTGTGTCGAATTGGAAACCGATCCAGGCAGGATCGAGGTGCGCTGTGAGGACTTGACCCGATCGCACAACCCCAGGAAAACCGACTGAGATCCGGTCAAATTCACCGAGTTTTTGACTTAATGAAGAAATGATCTCGATCACCCGTTTGGGAGGAGCCGGACGGGGTGTATGTTGGCGCAGGCGCTTTGTAATCGCCGTACCGTTGCTATCGAGGATGGCCGCCTTGATACCCGTGCCACCAATATCGATGGCAAGGGTGTTCATTACGATGCTTCGGAGACGTCGGTGAGTTCAGAACCGTCTTCGACTTGAATCAATTTTAGGTGTTTGCGGCCTGGCTCAATTTTAAAGGTTTGGCCGGGTTCTAGTCCCATGCGCTTCGTATAAGCAGCACCGATCAACAAATTGCCATTCTTTTGGACTTGGATACGGAAGTTTGCTTTGCGACCGCCGCGTACTGCAGAAGTTTCATCTTCATCTGCATGAAAGTGGATTTTGTTGGCAGATAGCAAAGCTTTCTGAAATTCCAAAACCTTGATCTGAGACTGTCCAGCTTTTGACACTTTTACATAACCTGCAAGTTCAGCCAACTGTCTTGCGCTTTTACCGGGGTTACTTTTCACCAATTGCAGCAGTTCATTGCCAGTCAGTGCAGCCATTGTCTCTCCTAATTGATGCAGCTATTTTCATAATTAACACACTTTTCAATCATAACCTACCCTTGATCCCGGATTTGGTAACTATTTTCGAGAAGCTTTAATCAAAGTCTCTAAGAAAAGCCATACTTCATAGGGGGCTTACCCATCTTTCCAAAAAAGTTGCAACCCTAAATTCGAAAGATGATGGTCTGTCGAACCAGTCAAGGGGACAAATGTTGCTGGTTGCTTACGGAATTTGTTCATGATCTCCAAACTGCCAAGAATCAGTAGACTGTCATTTCAGTCGGTTCAATCGCCAACCTTGGGGGCATACCAATGTGTCGCAGCAATATGTGGTGAGATCAGTGTCCGTGTTGCCCAAAGCAAGGGCGTAGCGTGCTGCGTCCCTGTTTGCCTCTTATGAGCTAGCCCCTAATGCTGAATCGTGAGGCGCAGAAGCGAGTGGTCTTGTACTTGTCGCGTGTTCACTAGAAGAGGGTCACTATCCCGGAATCGAGGTCATAGCGGCCACCTACTACTTTTAAAGCTCCCTGTGAAATCAGGGGCTTCAAGAATGGTTCACTGTTGCAGATAGTCTCGATGTTGTGCAGTATATTGGCACGCATTGCATTTTCAACCTGATCGCCAGGATGCTTGCGGGTACTCTCGACGGCTGGGGTGATTGCCTCGATTAAGTGGGCAATAGAGCCAGCAAATTTTTTGCCCTCAAAAACCGCACTTACAGTTGCCTGGACTGCTCCGCAGCGCTCGTGGCCTAGAACCATAATCAGCCGCACATCACAATATTGAACCGCATATTCAATGCTGCCCAAGATGCCGTCTTCTACATAATTTCCGGCGATTCGAACCACAAAAAGATCTCCCAAGCCCTGATCAAACAAAATCTCGGGGACTACTCGTGAATCTGCACAACATAGCAAAACGGCAAAAGGCTTTTGAGAAGCAGCCAACTCTCTAACCCGGTCAAATCCAGAGCGCGGATGTAAAGTTTCTTCGGCTACAAAGCGCTGATTGCCTTCTAAGAGCCTTTTAAGGGCATCATCAGGTGTTTGCGGTGTATCAAATTCCATATTCAGAAGAATGCTTAGGTAAGTTTTCGGGTTTGATTATGAGTGGGATTCAAAGAATTTGCAACCTTGACAGGGGCCACTCGGTTGTGGAGCACAACGGATCAGAGGCGAGTGGGCATTGAATAGGCATTGTGGGTTGCCGATCACCCATTTACCTTGCCAATAGTTGCGCTCCGAAGCGATCCCCTCGGCGAGGCGAACATAAAGAACGATGCGGTCTAAACGATAGCGTCCAGAGCGAAGACTGTACTGATGACGGCGTTCTAGAACAGAATAAACAGAGCCATCCACTTCGACCAAAGTACCTGGTTGTTGGGTCGGCAGGGTAAGCACTTCCCCAACACATTGGGACGTATCACTCAATAAAACACGGGCGTTCATCAACTGCATATTTTGTTATGGTAGCGGATTGCATCCCAGATCATAAACTTTCGTGTAGCGGTACACTGAAGGTCAGACGATGCAGGGAGAACGCAAATCATGAGCAAAAAGCCGATTGTTGTATCACCTTCGATCTTGTCCGCTGACTTCGCCAAATTGGGCGAAGAGATCCGGGCAGTCGATGAAGCCGGAGCCGACTGGATCCATGTCGATGTCATGGACGGACGCTTCGTTCCGAACATCACCATCGGTCCACTGATCGTCCAAGCGATCCGCCCGGTGACCAAAAAAGTTTTGGATGTTCACTTGATGATCGTCGAGCCAGAAAAGTTCGTCGGTGACTTCGCGAAAGCTGGAGCGGACATCATCACTGTCCACTGTGAGCACAATGCTACGGTTCACCTGCACCGCGCCCTCGGCCAGATCAAAGAATTGGGCAAGATGGCTGGAGTTTCCCTCAATCCTGGAACCCCTTTAAGCTTTATTGAATACGTTCTTGACCTCTGCGACTTGGTCTTGATCATGTCGGTGAACCCTGGCTTCGGCGGGCAGAGCTTCATTCCCCAAGTGATTCCGAAGATCGCCAAGTTGCGCCAAATGTGCGATGACCGGGGACTTGACCCCTGGATCGAAGTCGATGGTGGTCTCAAGCCCGCCAACGCTTGGCAAGTAATCGAAGCAGGAGCAAACGCCATTGTCGCTGGCTCGGCAGTCTTTAATGCTCCCAACTACGCAGAAGCAATTGCTGGCGTGCGTGGTAGCCGTCGTCCTGCCCTTACCGTTTAAGACTTGGTATGGAGTCCCCTTCTACGGGGACTCAGCCATGAGGGCAACGAACTGTCCAAACAGATAATCCGCATCGTGGGGGCCAGGGCTGGCCTCCGGATGGTACTGCACTGAAAAGACGGGCAATGTCCGGTGGCGTAAACCTTCGACGGTGTTGTCGTTGAGATTGAGGTGGGTGATTTCGATATCGGCGTTTGCCAGCGAGTCTTCATCGACAGCGAAGCCGTGGTTTTGGCTCGTAATTTCTACGACACCTTTGAACTGGGCAGGCTGGTTTAGACCACGGTGGCCAAATTTCAGTTTGTAGGTTTCACCGCCGAGGGCAAGAGCAAGAATCTGGTGCCCTAGGCAAATGCCGAAGGTAGGCAATTTGGCTTCAAGTAGGTCTTGGACTGTTTTGATCCCGTAGTGAACCGCTGACGGATCTCCTGGGCCATTGGACAAGAAAATTCCATCGGGGTTCAAGGCCAAGATCTCAGAGGCGCTCGTCGTCGCTGGAACGACGATCACTTCGCAGCCATGGCTCGCCAGACGGCGCAAGATATTCTTTTTGACCCCAAAGTCAATGGCGACAACCCGCAAAGGCTTGGCGGAACCGTTCGTTGTCTCGATCCAACCTGCATTGCTGCTGTCCTGCCAGGTATAAATTTCAGCTGTTGTCACCCTTGGCACCAAATCCAAACCAGCCATGGAGGGCAAGTCGTTGAGTTGTTCAATGAGCGCTTGCGTATCGAGTGTGGTGGAAATTGCTCCATTCATCGCTCCACGGCTACGCAGGTGACGGGTCAGGGCGCGGGTATCGATTCCGTAGAGACCGACGACGTTGTGTTCTTTGAGATAGTCCGGCAGACTTTGAGTTGAACGCCAAGAACTAGGCCGCGAAGCAATATTGCGGGCGATCACGCCACTCACCTGAGGTCGATCCGATTCAACATCTTCAGGGTTTACCCCGGTATTGCCCAGTTCAGGATAGGTGAACGTCACCATCTGGCCGCAGTAGCTTGGATCTGTGATCACTTCCTGGTAGCCCGTCATCCCCGTATTAAAGACCACCTCTGCGAAGCTGGTTCCTTCTGCTCCAAAAGAATGACCTTCATAGACCGTGCCATCCGCCAGTACTAGCCGCGCTGCAATCATCACTTTTTCCTACATGCCTGCACTAGCTTATCCTTCAGAAGCAGAAGGAGGCGCAGATTCAACCAGTTGGGCAAGGTTCAGCCAGACCGGAGGTACGGGTACAGAGCCAAACTTGATAAAAGCGTAGTCGCCCCGCAGATCGAGAACTTCGCCATCGGTGTCGAAGATATAGTTCGGCATTCTTGGGTCGCTGGCCAAGGCTTCGAGACTGCCTGTCACTTTGTCGCGCACTGCGCGCACTAGGACTCCTTTTTTAATCGGCATTGCTTTGTCACTCTAAATGTTGTTCTCAGGTCAAGCCTACTTTACTGACAGATCGCCCCACTTCGCATCCATCTTCAACTCAGCTCTAAAACCGCAAATGCTGCCACATACTTTTGTGAGTAATTGGCTTCCTGAAAAGACTTTTTGCGCTGCAAAAAGCAATATCTCTGCATGAATACTGATATTTCTGCGGGAATTTGTGTATTTTGATACTAAGAGCACTTGTAGGAAATTAACGTGGGCAATCTAGCAGTCAAAGAATATCTGATCACCGCAATCTTGGCAGGTGATGTAAGTGATAGGGATTTGGTCGGCGCAGATTTGCCCCGTGCCAGCCTGGGCGGAGCCTCCCTCAATGGTCGGAACCTCTCCCGG